>QKHZ01000107.1 GCA_003249795.1 bacterium
CGTGCGTCCTGCGGGAACTTCTGCTTTGCCTTGACATAGACCTTCTCATAAGCGGCAACCACAGCCTTCAGACCATCAACGTCGAGGTCGGTATCCTGTTTCGCCTTGCGGGCCTTCTTGACGCTGTCGAGAGCGTGTTCGAAGTCGTGGTGTTCAATACCGAGAACAACATCGCCGAACATCTGCATGAAGCGGCGGTAGGAGTCCCACGCAAAACGTTCGTTACCGGTGAGCTTGATCAGCGCCGGCAGCGTGTTCTTGTTCAGACCGAGGTTCAGAACCGTATCCATCATACCCGGCATCGAAGCGGCAGCACCTGAACGGACAGAAACAAGCAGGGGGTTGTCACCCTTGCCGAATGTCTTTCCGGTCAGCTTTTCCAGCTTCTTGATATTTTCATCGATTTGTTTGTCGAGACCGACAGGATATTTGCGTTTGAGTTTGTAGAAGAGATCGCAGACTTCAGTGGTGATGGTGAATCCGGGCGGCACGGGAAGTCCGAGGGATGACATATCAGCCAGATTCGCGCCCTTACCTCCGAGCAGGTCTTTCATTGAGGCTTTTCCTTCAGCTTTTCCACCGCCGAAGAAGTACACATACTTCGCTTGCTTTGCCATTCTAATTATTCTCCTTGCCAGAAATTTAAAATCCGATTCACGATCGGTACACGTTCAACTTGCAAACTCTCAGGATGTTACGCGTTTTCATTTTTGAATACTACAGATGCACAAAACACTGTCAAACAAAAAGGCACTCCAAAAAAAACGCGAAGCCAAATATTTTCCAATCGTACACAACGAATGTTTTCGTTCGAATAGACCAAACAAAAACGCAAAGAAGGCCGACGCTTCACACTTTCATTATTTCCCGACAAATTCAGGGGTTTTTTGCACACGCTCCGTTTAATGAACAACAACGCTTAACGTAAACGCAATCATGATGAACATACAAACGGCCCAACAACGGAAACAAAAAATTTTCGCCAAACACTACGACGTTTTGCTTTTTTGCATGCAAACATTCGCGCGCAAAACCCAAAAACAGATCACTGTCGTGTTCCGAGCTGAATGCAATTTGCATGACAAACGACAAGAACACAACATCACAAACACGTTCTCAAACCATCCAGACGATCATTATTTCAGAATGAAAAATCGGTCTCCTCACCAGCCTCAAAATCTGATGCAACCGTAATGAAAAATCACCTCCGCGATCTCATCATCTTTCACGATCATTCTGAATCCTCACACCCACCACACGCATCAACATCACCAACCGGTCTTTCGATTCAAATCCTTCATCATCAATTTCATGATCGTTGGCAGAAAGTCACTGTCGATTGTTTGACCTCCTCAATCCGTCACCGGCAACCAGCCGCCAGACTCTCACCTACCCTTAACCTCATCAGAAAACCATATCACCACCCCGCCGCGACTGCTCCAACACTTCGATTTTCGCTTTCCTTCTCTTCCTCATGCACTCATTCAACCGAAAATGCGCTCAGGTTGGCGCACAGTTATATTGAATCTTTCTATCCCGACCGGAAAAAATAAATGGCAAGCTGACGCGTCCGATCGACAGCATTTTGACCCTATGCTCAATCCGGCAGAAAACATCATCTTCCGAAAAATGACGCCATATATGCGGAAATTTGCATAAACGCACTGCACCTCTTCCGGAAAAAGCGAGAAACAGCACTCCTGAAGCCAGTTACGACACTATTTCTTTACAGGTAAAGTTGCGCGATGTTACTTGACACCAGACCCTTACACGCATAGCATACGACAATATTAATCTCGATTGCGGGCATGGGTGGCCTTGGCACAGGCAGTTGTTGTTCAGGATTGAGCACTCCACCCGTAACTTTTATATTGGCAGTCAGCCAAACGGCCGCGGCGATAACGGTAACTCCCGTCCGCGACAATGGCCATGACACTGAATGGAAAAACAAAGTCGCATGGGATTCTTTCAGGGCCTTTTGTATGGGCGCGATATCAATCGCACCGAAGAGCTGTTGCGGCAGGCTCCGGCTCCAAGCCTGTTTCTCAAACTTATTCATTTATATAATACCGTCGGTGATGAAGAAAAAGCCGCGCACTTGGCTGATGCGGGATTCCGGATGTTTCCCGACAGCAATGAACTGCGCAAGGCAAGTCTCGACGTAACCCGCATGCGTAACGCTGCGGAAAAAAGCCGCGTGCAGACCCGGCTTGAACAATACCCAAGCCCGATCCTGTACGCCAAGCTGGCAACACTGCAACTGACCGAAGAAGATTACGAACACGCCAACCGCACTTGCGATGCAGGCTGCAGGGAGTTTCCGAAGTATGGCGCCCTGTGGCTGGTCAAGGCACGCATCCATCTGGCACTGGACCAGAACGACCAGGCCCGCCAGAAACTGCAGAAAGCAACCCAGCTCGACCATTATAATTATGATGCGCTGATCCTTCTGGCAGAATTGCAACAGCAGGCAGGTCAGTTCCAGCAGGCAATCGCCACCTGCAAGCAAATCCTTTCCTTCAGTCCGGAAGATGAAACCGCGAGCAAGAAACTCAAAAAGCTGGAGAAACAACTGGCCGAGGGTGGCAACCAGCCCGCACCCGCAGCAGCTATCGAACCCGAGGAAGTCGTTGCCGAAACCGTTGTGGCAACACCGGAACCATCCGCAAGCGCAGCAGGCTCTTCCTCAAAAACAGTATCCGCTTCGGCGAAGTTTTCTTCCTTATTAATTGAATTACGTGAGCAGGAAGGTGTCGAAGGCGCGCTTCTGTGGGATCCGTTTGGTCTGGTCATTGCCGGAGCACTGCCGGATACGCTGGAAGAAGACCTTGCAGCCGCAATGCTTGCCGGCGTCTGCCGCGCGATGGACAGCGATGCGCTCTGTATCGGTGAACTGGATGAAGCGATCCTCGAATGTGATCACGGATCGATCTATATGTATAAGACTGAGGACATGACCCTCGCCCTGTTTGCAGCCCCCAACGCCAAGCCCGGACTGATCCAGCGGGCGGTACGGCTGTTTGCCGAGCATATGGGATCCGCAGACGATGCAGGAGAAGCCCATGCATGATATCCTGCGGCAGATCAACAGAATCGACGGCGTGCGCGGGGTCGTAGTGACCGATGCCGACGGACTCGTTGTTGCCGCCGAACTCAGCGAAGGTGACGACCCCACCGCCATCGGCGCAACGACAGCGCATATGTACGCAACACTGCGGCAGGCGGCAATGCGGCTTGAGCGCGGAACGCTCAGCCGGTTTACATTGCACGGCAAGCACGGAAATGTTGTCGGTGTGTTGCTTCAGAAGGTTGTGCTGGTCACACTGGTCCGGCGCGACGCGAACATGGGCATGGTGCTGGTGGAACTGAAAGGCTTGACGGCGAAACTGGATGCGGCGCTGGCATAACCCGCACTGCCAGAAAGACGCGCCAAATCCTATTCAAAACAAAACATGTTTTTAAAATGTAAAAGTGATCAAATACATAAATATTGAATATGAGGTTGAATTTGGGAATACATTTGATAGTAAAAATTTCGCAAAAATGATAGAGTCATGCAAGTGCATTATGGAGATGGCGGCTTTTCGCCGAGAATATTGTAGAAAATGAGGTAAACGATGGTTCAAATCAACTTTGCGCGCCGCGAAGTCAGCATCAAACTGGTCTACTACGGTCCGGGTCGCAGTGGAAAAACCACAAACCTTGAGATCATCCACGCCAAAGCCCCCAAAGGCAGCATCGGCGACATGACCTCCATTGCAACTGAAACCGACCGGACCCTGTTCTTTGACTATCTGCCGCTTGACCTTGGGCAGGTTGCAGGCATGAACACAAAGTTCCAGCTCTATACCGTTCCGGGCCAGGTGTATTATCAGGCCACACGCAAATTGGTTCTGCAAGGCGCCGACGGCGTGATCTTTGTCGCCGACAGCCAGCCCAGCATGATGGAAGAAAACCAGCAGAGCCTGCAGGATCTTGAACAAAACCTTCGTGAAAACGGGCTCGATATCAATACCCTGCCACTGATCCTGCAGTGGAACAAACGCGACCTTCCCGATGTCCTGCCGGTCAATGAACTCAACAGCCAGCTCAACCAATGGCAGGCGCCACATTTCGAGGCTGTCGCCATTGAAGGCAAAGGGGTATTCCCGACACTCAAAACACTTGCCGGTGTCGTCATCCAGAAACTGAACGCCGAACACGGCTTTGCACCGCCTGCTGAACCCAGTGCCCCGGCTCCGGCGCCAGCTGCCGCACCGCAGGCAAAACCTGCACCGGCGGCACAACCCGCTCAGGCACCGAAACCTGCTGCGCCGGCACCCGCACCTGCTCCAGCAGCACAACCGGCTCCGCAACCGGCAGCAGCACCGGCTGTACCGAATCAGGTTCAACAGCGGGGATCGACAAGAATCAACCTTTCGCCTCCGGCTTCAGCAAAACCGGCTCCGGCTGCGCACGCACACGGCGGACATAAACAGGTAGAAGATACCAGCCTGCTGAATCCAGTCGCGCGCGAAATCAAACGCAAACGCGAAGAACGGCAAAAGATTGAAGAAGAACGCCTGCGCCGTATCCGCGAAAGCCAAGGCAAAAAAATTCAGACCACATCCCACACCGCCTTATTTATTGGTCTCGGCGTGGGAGCTGTGATCCTGATTGCAATTCTGATCATCGTCTACTTCGTCTTTATGCGAGCATAAGATTAAAGTATTTGGTTTAATTCCACAAAACACGGCTTGCGCAGTCTGCTGAAAACACCCTGCGGTCAAACCGATTCGGACATAAACCCGCAAACACAGTCACCCAAAGAGACGTGCGCGGCAGTCCATGAAAAACAGGAGCAAGATCATGGGTGAAAACGACAACCAACTCCGCAACAACCGTCTCGTTTTTTATGGCGAACAGGTCGATGCCATTGACGAAGTCCTTGACGTCTTTCTGGAAAAAAGCCGCGCAAGCGCAGCTCTGTTGATCGACGTTGAAGGCCACCTCGTCACCAAGAAAGGGTTTACCAACACCCTCGATACCGACGCGATCGCCGCACTGGCCGCAGGCAGCTTTGCCTCGACACGTGCGCTTGCCAAAAATCTCGGCGAAAAAGAGTTCTCCGTCATCTTCCACGAAGGTGAAAACGACAACATCCATATTTCGCTTGCATCCAACCGCTGCCTGATCGTCATCATCTTTGACGACCGTACTACCATCGGCATGGTGCGCCTGCACGCAAAAGACGTCACCGAGCAGATCCAGCAGATTCTGGAAAAAGAGCCGGAACATCCGGAGAAAAATCCGTTGGAAGACACCAATTTCCGCGCGCAGGCAGAAACCGCTCTGGACGACTTTTTCGGAGACGAATGATCGTAACACCGCTCAATGCGGCAAGAGCCAGGGGATAACTGCATGAGCTTCCAAGGCGATCTGGACAGTGTGGGCCTTGCCAATATCTTCCAGAACCTGACCGCCGATCAGCAAACCGGAACGCTCCACGTCTTTGACCGGCAGAGCGAGCTTTTCCTCGTTTTCTCGCACGGCTCGATCCGCTCGGTTTCGCGGGGCAAGCGCATCAATATCTCCCTTGGCGACATCCTCATCGCCCGCGGAAAACTCGACGAAGCGTCGCTAGCGAAAATCCCTGAAGAGATCCAGCGCAACTACGAGCTTCTGGGACGCACGCTGATCGACAGCGGGATGTGCGCACAACAGGATATCGACGAAGCACTGCGTTTCCAGATGGAGGAAGAGATCTACGACCTCTTTATCTGGAAAAACGCCAAGTTCACTTTCGAAGAAATCACCACCGACACCTCACGCATCCCTTCTCCGCTACGACTTTCGAGCGTATCGCTCAACCCTGCATCCATCCTGATGGAAGCCATGCGCCGGATCGACGAGTGGGAACGCATCCGCAAAATCGTCCCGACAGCGCAGCTGATCCCGGTTATTGCTGAAGAGCGGCAAGCCGACCTCTTTGCAGAAGAATTGACTCCGTCAGACAGACATATCCTTTCGTTCATCGACGGGATTCACGATGTCGACACGATCATCCGCAAAAGCTGTCTGGGACGGTTCCACGTCACCAGCCTTGCCGCAAGACTGATCCAGTCCGGCAGCCTTCGTGAAGCGACACCGGAAGAGACGGAAATCGAGGCCATGAAAATGGAAGAGGACAACCGGCTGGCCGATGCCGCGCGCCTCTACCGCCGCCTGTCAGCAATCCGCCGCAATGATATTGAACCGCGTGAAGGCCTTGCGCGGACACTGGACAAACTCGGCTGCAACAAAGAAGCTGCGCAGGTGTATCTGTGGATCTCCGAGCGCTACCAAAGCCAGAACGAAAGCACGCAAGCGCTGTCGATGGGAAAACGTGCGGCAGAACTCACGCCGTCCGACCCTGTCGTTCTGGAAAAGCTGGCAGGACAATACCTGCAGGAAAATAAAAAAGAAGAATCAATCCGCGTCTGGATCCAGATGCTCGAGTCGCTTGAACGCCGCGGCGAAATGCGCAAGGCGATTGAAAAAAGCGAACACGCCCTCGACCAGCATCCGGACGACCCTGAGCTTTTGAAAATCCGCGCGCGCCTTCTTCTGTCTGAAGGCGAAACCCATATGGCGCTGCCGTTGTATGAGCGGTTGTCACAGACCTATGCCTCAAACGGAAACCAGCGCGAAGCCGTCGCCGCGCTCAAAGTCATCCTGCGCCATAAACCGGAACGGACCGACTTGCAGAAGCGGTTGCGGTATCTGCAGGAACACGCCGCCGTCCGCCGCAGACGCAAGCGCCGCCGGTTGATTGCGGTTCTGGTTGTCCTTGCGATTTTCGCGGTAATGGCTCTGACAGTCCAGCGCGAAATGAAACTGAAAGAAACGGTCATGCCGGTAATCACCGCATGCCGCCAACTACAGGATCCGCCAATCGACAAACATCCGGGCGTCTGGCTTTCCCAGATCGATAAAGCCATTGCCCAGATGGAAAGCGTGACGCCGTCGATGTCATTTTTGGGACTCCAGCGCGAATGGCAAAACGAGCTCGACCGCCTCGTCGAACTCCGCATCAGCGCCCAACAGGAATATGACGCATTCGAAGGATCAAATAACGATACCCTTGTCCGGTGGAATGAACTCACACGCATAGGTGAAGCGATTCCCGACAATTTGATCGACGACATGACACGCCTGTCAACCATCGATCCGGCGACACCCTCAAGCAGCAAAGCCAAACGGATTCTGGAAAAATTTCAGAAGCGTGTCACCTCCCGTCAGGATGAGGCGCGCGAACTGGTCCGGAAAGTCGGCGACACACTGCTTCCGGCAGCCACGCGCTTTGCCGCATACAACCAGCTGAAAAATGATCTTCCGGAAGCACTCAATGCCAAAGAGCCGGTCGGAGTCATCGGATTGACTCTGCCGGTCAAACTCGTTACGACAACCGCCGATGGCATTGAACTGAACGCAGGTGTCCGTATCGGACGCACCCCCTGGCCACAGCAGACGCCGTGCGTCATCGAAATGCCTTGCGACAGTAGCGTCCCGGTCAGCATCAACCGCCGCGGATTTATGGCCGCACCCGATACGTTCGCCTTGAACCGGATTACGCCGGAGCTGCACATTATCCTGAACCGGCAGCCTCTCTGGACGGCCAAACTCGACCAGCAAACGCCTGCACCCGCAGCCCTGAACCCATCTGCAGACACCGCATATGTCGCACTCGCTAACGGGCAACTGGTTGCACTGGAAACCGCAACCGGACTGATCCGCTGGCAGAACCGCGAACATGTCCCGCTCGAGAAAGCGTTTGTCAACGCCCATGCCGACCGCGTGTTCTTTCTGACCGACGGCGGTGACCTGCGCGCCTTCTCGGCTCTAAAAGGCGAGCTGCTCTGGCAACGCACAGGTGAACAAACCCTCGCACGTTCCGCAACCGGAATGGCGATCACACGGCTGTTTACCCGCCCTGCCGGTGAAGACGACGACGGCACGGTCGATATTCTTGTCACCTCGCGCTCGGTACAACCGCTTCTGGCAGTCGGCTCCG
>QKHZ01000125.1 GCA_003249795.1 bacterium
CGAACCCATCGCTGCGTCAACACTTGTGTCTCATACATGGTGTCAAATAACTCGCCATTCAGGAATTCAGCTCGCATACGAGCATTGAAGCTCTCGATATAGCCGTTTTCCCAAGGACTACCCGGTTCAATAAAAGCGGTGATAGAACCTGCGTCGCTTAACCATTTACGAATCTGCTTAGCAGTGAATTCGCTTCCGTTGTCGCTTCTCATGTACTCCGGAACACCACGGGTCAGCATAAGGTCTGATAGCAGCTCAATCACATCATTGTTGCGCCAGCTTCGACGGGGCACGCTGGCAAGACATTCGTGCGTGTATTCGTCCAGAACGTTCAGAAATCGTATCTTCCGTCCATTACGGGTTTTATCTTCAACAAAATCATAGCTCCATACATGATTCTTATGCTCAGCTCTCAGGCGGATGCAACTGCCATCTGTCAGCCAGAGCCTTCGTTTCTTTATCTGCTTTTTCGGTAGCTTCAAGCCTTCTTCCCGCCAGATTCGTTCAACACGCTTATGGTTGATCAGAATCCCTTCATTTCGCAGCATATAGGTAACCATCCGATACCCGACTCGTCCGTAATTAGTAACCAATCGGATGATCGCAGTACGGATCTCATCTTCATCGCTGCGTTTCACAGGTTCATACCTGCAACTGTTGCGGTTGATTTGTAATACCCTGCAAGCCCGTCTTTCTGCTACATGATGTTTGACCACGGCATATTTGACAGCCGCTAAGCGCTTAGCAGGGCTTAGAAGTTTTTGAGTTCACATCCCGGAGGATCGAGATGTCTAGCGCCTGCTCGGCTACCAGCTTCTTCAGACGTGCGTTTTCTTTTTCCAGTTCTTTCATTCGTCGGGCGTCGCTGGTGTTCATCCCTCCGTATTCTTTTCGCCAGCGGTAATATGTCTGCTCCGTGATACCAAGCTCTCTACAGGCCTCAGCGATCGTTTTTCCCTGGTTGCAACGCAGTTCAACTTCCCGCAGCTTAACAATGATCTGTTCAACAGTGTAGTTCTTTCTTGCCATCTTCTTTCAGCTCCTTTGTTAGTCTTTTTTCTCTTTTTCCTAACATTGTAGCTGGTCCGGTTTTCGGGGGCTAGATCATCAAGAACATTATCAGCAATGATATGATAATGATGATCATCCCAATTGCATAGGTAATGTTTTTTCCGATTACTTTCGAGAGCTTTACCGTTAGTGGGATAAAAACCAGCGATGCGATGATCATAATCGCCGTAACGATTGTCATATGCCTGCCGTTACCCCCCTACTTGGTCATATTGCTCAAACAAGATAACCTCATGCCCTCTCTGAGTTAATAAAGCCGCGCGTGTAAGCCCGGACAATCCGGAACCGATGATGCAAACCTTCATTAAGCTCCCCTCCCGAATGAAAAATGCGCCTAATATGAGATGTAATGATCGGAAAATCTGATCTTGCTGGTTCAAGGATGATCCAACCGAGAACCGGCCAAATAATCAATCTTCAATTCCATTATCCTCATTTTACAGCATGAAAGTACTTTTCGATAACCTGTTTGATGTTCTCTTTTACCAAACTGCCGCTCTCTTTTGTCAAGCGCCCGTTTCTGATCCGCTCATACTGAAGCGGCATAAACTGGTGAATCAAAGAGTCCGGCACTTTTGTCTCGTCAAACCGTTTCATCAGGCCGTGCATCGCAGCCAGAACGCGTGTGTCGACAGCATAATATCGCCATCTGTCGACATAACTGAACTTTCGTTTTTCCTGCAACTCGGTTTCCGTTCCTTGAAAGTACCTGTTCCATTCATCCGGTTTTTCCCGCATTACAGCATCCAGAGTTTCAATGAAGTTTGCTGTTTCTCCCATTTGCTCAAGGATATATTGCTGCGCAAACAATCCTTCGCGCATGGCGAATGTGAGTTCAGGCCCGACTTTAAGAATACCAACACCGTCTCGAACCATTGCGCGCAACGCGTCACCCGACTGATAGTCCGTAGAATGTCCTTCAAACACAATGCCGGGATGCCGCGTCAGTTGTGCCATCAGCGGCGCCGCGCGGTCAGCGTCGTAGTCAAACACAACGTCGTCGCCAAACTCCACGCCTGGCTGCACTACCGTAGCGATGATGCGGCTATAGGCATCTTCCAATCCTGCCTCTGCAAATGTGCTCCGAAATGTCGAGAGCGTATTTTCAAAATCCTGCGGAGACGTTACACACGGCGCGCCTGCGTGCGCTTCTTCGCCACCGGGCACGGGAACCTCGCTGCCAATTACATATACAACGCTGTTTGCTCCGTGCAATCGAATCGTTTGCTCCGCTGTTTTGCAAAGCCGCACGGCTCTTCCCGCGATTACTTCATCACTCAGTGGCAGATCCACGCTGTCGTTGTTCAAGCGCATGCTCGTGTCAATATGGATTTTTTCGAATCCGGCGGAAACATAGGCGGCAATCATTTCGCTTGCCTTGTCCATCGCCTCTGCTTCATTCAGATGCCTAAAAACCAACGGCCCGAGATGGTCGCCGCCAAGAATCAGCCGTTTGGAATCAAAGTCGGTTTTGCGCGCCAACGCGTATGCCCGTTCGAGAAACGCAGCGGGCGTCATCCCGGTATATCCGCCATACTGATTGACCTGGTTGGCGGTGCACTCGATCAATAGATATTCATTATAATCCCGGGCGTACTCGAAAGCGGCACAAAGGACCGTCTCGTTTGCGCTGCAAAGAGACGGTATCCCTCGAACCTTTCGTTTTGCGATGGATTGTAGATAATCTGTTGCTTCACGCATATATCATCTTTCCAATCTGCACTTCGTTGATATCGCCTTCCATTGGGCCCTGCCGCATAGCGTTAAGCGCGCCCGCGGCGGATGCCATCTTTCCCGCTTCCTGTGGTGATTTGCCTTCGATCAGTCCGCAAAGCAGCGCCGCGTCAAAGCAGTCTCCTGCGCCGGTCGGATCAACCTGCTTAACTCGGTAAGGTGGACAGTCGACTGCACCGCCGCGGGTATAAATCGTGCTGCCGTCTCTGCCCTTTTTGACCGCGATGACTTCCATGTTCTCATATTGGAACAGTTTTTTAATTCCGACATCGATGCTGTCTTCTCCTGTCAGCAGAGCCAGCTCGTCCACTCCCGGCATCAGCACCGCGCACTTTTCAAGTAAGCCGTTGAGTAAATCGCTGATTTTTCGTCCGCCGAGCAGTTCCTTTCGAATATTCGGATCGAATGATATTTTTGCTCCGGCAGCAAAAAAAAGCATCGCTGTGTCGATGATCCTATCGCGGAACGCTTCTTCCGCCATCAGCGAGCATCCCATGATATGGAAATAATTCGCCCTACCGATGTCACCGATCTGAAATGGTTTCGGGTGAACCGCCGGCGTATTACCAATGTGGTAGATGAATTTGCGGGAACCGTCCGAAAAATATGTCACGAACGCAACAGCCGTCGATAGGTATTCGTCCTCAAACACATAGTCGGTGTTGACCCCGTCTTTTTTCAGGCGCTGTAGGAGTACATTTCCGAAATCGTCCTTACCAACGCCACCAAAGATGCCCGCGCTGTGCCCGAGTCGTGCTACCGTATCGATAAATATCGCAGGGGCCCCGCTGGGATATGGGCCGAGAAACACAGCGGGTATGTTCAAAGGCATGTCCGGTTCGGGACGCATGATCTCAACCAGCATTTCACCCATTGTCCAAACCTCACACATGCTATACCCCCGTAAATGCACATTTGAGATAGACCAGGGACGCTGTAATCTGCGTGTCCATTTCCTCTGCATCCGCACCGCCACTCAGATCACGCCATACCTTGATGTCCTCTCCGACACGTCCCCCCATTTTCACGAACGGCTCCATCACGACACCTTTGTCATAGCCAATTTCACGCAAAGCCACGCCAATCTCCTCCCACGGGAGCGAACCCTGTCCTGGGAGTTTGCGATTGCCTTCGCCAACATGTAGATGCCCAAGATAGTTCCCTGACAAACGAATCGCTTCAGCTATGTTGTCTTCCTCAATGTTCATATGAAACGTATCCAGAAGAAGTTTCGCGCAGGGCAGATCGACATCCCTGCAGAAGGCAACCCCTTCTGCAGCGGTGTTGAGCACAAGCGTTTCAAAGCGATTCACCACCTCCAAACACAAGTCGATACCCAGATCCTGCGCCGTTTTTCCAAGCTTTTTAATGCTCTCAACACCACGCGCCCACACGGCCGGCTTGTCAAGGTCAATAAACTCATATGGCCAGCAGGTATAGAGCACGCCGGCGAGAATGCGCGAATCCAGCTTGTCCATCGCCCGCATGATCTGCGTCAGAAACCGAATGCCTTCTTCACGTATGGCGGGATCGGCGGACGCTACGTTTTTGTCCTTTGGCGGGCCGATGTTCGAGGAGACGCTCAGCTCCAAATCCTTTGCAACAGCGCGCAGTTCCGCGATCTGCGCATCGCTCATCAGCAGCAGATCTCCGGCGGACAGTTCGAGAATGTCGAATCCGAGTTGTTTTACTTTTCTAGCGTACATGACATAATCGCCATGCCATTCCTGCGTCCAGTACGCAAAGAGCGTGCCGAATTTCATGAATACACCTTCCTTGTTGAATTTTTTATATGCATTAAGGGGGTTACCCCTTTACTGCACCCATCGTCAACCCCTTGACGATATATTTCTGTGCCAGCGCGATAAACAGAATCGCGGGAATGATTGCAATGACCGCGGTGGCCGCCATCTTGCCCCAGTCGAGTGAGTAATAACCGATGGAGTTGTAGATTTCAACGGGTAGTGTTCGTGTACCCGATCCGGTGATATAGAGCGCGTACATGAATTCGTTCCACATCACAATAAACGTCAGCGCAGCAGAGGCGAATATTCCCGGTGCTATCGGCGGCAGCAGAACATACCACAATGTCTGCAGTCTCGTGCACCCGTCCACACAGGCGGCTTCGTCCAGTTCGATGGGAAGTTCGTCGTAAAAGCTCTTCATCATCCAAACGATCAACGGCAGACAGATGGTCAGATACATGATGATGATCGAGAAATAGTTGTCAAGCAGCCCTAGCTTGCTGAAGATGATGAAATACGGGATGACAAGTGAAATCGGCGGTATCAGCCTCAGCGAAAGAATCGCACCTTGCGAAAGCGTTTTACCCCGAAAACGTAGTCGCGACATGGCATAGGAAGAGAAAATACCGAGCAGAATCGCAATCAGTGTCGCGCTTAACGCTATGATCAAGCTGTGTCCGATCGCCCTGAACACCTCGCTTTTCTGCAGCTGATAAAGAAAGTTTTCCAGCGTCGGTGTAAATGCCAGTGACAGCGGATTTGACAAGGCGTCTTTTTTCTTCTTGAGTGCGGTGAGAACCACTAAAAGAAACGGAAACAGGCTGATAATCCCGTAAATACTCAATACGGCATATTTCAATGCGGATAAAAGCCGCTTCATCATGCTTCACCGCCTTTCGTCTCTTTTGGCTGAAACAGCCTGAAAAACAGAGCGCAAACCACCGCTACGATTATGAAAAACAGAACCGACGCAGCGGATGCTAGGCCCATATGCGAAAACTCAAACCCCTGTGAAGCGACAAACAGAGATAGGTTCTCGGTCGTATACCCCGGTCCACCGCGCGTGAGCACATACATCTCATCAAACATCTTCAGCGCATCCATAAACCGGAAGATGAAAGCGACGAATACGACGGGCTTAAGAATCGGTAGTATGATCCGGCGTATCTTCGTCCAGGTGCTCGCCCCGTCGATCATCGACGCTTCGATCAGTTCGGCAGAGATGGTTGTCAACCCGGCGTACAGAATCAGGATCGTAAAGGGTGTACGCAGGAATATCTCCATGATCAGCACCGCGATCGAGGAGTTCCACTTGCCGGAGAAAACATTCAGAATGGGCAGCCCGATCTCCCGCAAAACAGCGTTGAGATATCCGAAGTTCACATCGTAAATCAGTGTCTTAAAAGTGAAGGAGATTACCACTGGTGCTACCATGTATGGTATGAGCATGACGACCCGGATCAAAGAGGAAAATGTAGGAGCGATATTCTTGCTGTAGAGCAAATATGCCAGAACGAATCCCAGCGCCACCTCGCAGATCGTAGCGACAAGCGCAAAGACAACCGTGAATACAGTTGCATGCAGAAACCGGTCGTCCGCGATCAGGTTGAGATAGTTGCTTAATCCAATGAACGTATGCTGCGTCTGTATCAGCTCGTAATCAAACAGCGAAATATATACACTGTAAAGAATGGGCACAAGCCCCGCGATGATAACAATTGCCACGGTCGGCATGATGTAACGATATGCGGTTGATCTGATCTCTTTTGTTGTCACTCTCTCACCTCCCGGTTTTCCGGGGTTCAGCGTGTGCATCGGCTGCACCGGTGGTATGAGGCCGCCGGTACAGCCGTTTTGTAATCGTCTTCCTATGCCTTTTGTTACGATGCGGGATTGTAACCCAGCGCAACGAGAGCGGTCTCTGCATCCGCACAGGCGGTCGCCACGTCTTTGATTCCGGCAACGATGTTGTTCATCTCACGCGAAATGATATCGGCTGCTTCCGCATAGTGTGCGTCGAGCAGTGACGGAGACGGGTTGATTCCCTGCGTCATCATGTAAAGCTGCGCGTCGATAAACTGCTGGCTCGGCATGGCCGCGATGTAATCCGGATCGGAATACGTGGATTCGCGGGCCGGGCAGCCATATTGCGGTGCCATCTTCTTCATCAGCGTCGGCGACGTCAGCCACTGCACGAGCAGCCAGGACGCGTCTTTGTTCGCGGAGCCCGAATTGATCGCCCATCCCCATTCCCAGAGGGGATCCTTGCCCCCGGCGTTCATGGCAACGGGTGCGAAGTTCACCTTGTCGGCAACCAGAGAGTTATCCGGATCTGCCGCGCCCAGCGCGCCGGCGTTGCCGCCGCAGATCATCGCGACCATGCCCTGACTGAACGCGCTGTTGACATCCGTCCACGTCCAGTTCTCAGATCCTTCCGGCCCGTACTTGATGCACATGCGCGTGTAGAAGTCCATGAGGGCGCGCCCGCCTTCGGTATTGATCAGGGCTGTCTTGTTGGCAAAGTCCATGAGCTCGACACTCATGCGGTTGGCTGTGCAGAATATGTCCCAGCCGCCTTCGCCTGATCCCGGCATCGTCCTTTCGATGAATCCATATGTGTCGACATCACCCTTGAGCCTTGCGTCCTCAATCGCCTGGGCCGTGGCTTCAAGCTCGTCCAACGTCTTGGGCACAGAAAGCCCCAACTGATCAAAGACATCTTGACGATACCAGAGCAAGAAATATTCTGCTGTGTACGGAATCATCACGAGCTTTTGATCCGCTGCACTCTTGCCGCCTGCCAGCACAGCCGTCGGATAGTCGCCGATGTTATACCACTCGGCATCCGTGAGCACCGGATTGTTCAGATACGCTTCCAGCGGCTCCAGATAACCACCAGTGACGAACTCCTCGCGGTTTGAAATACCAACGTTGGATACGTCGTATTTTCCGGAGCCCGCGCTGAAGTCTACGACCTGCGCGTTCTTACGGTCTACATCGTTAAGCATTTCCCATTCCACCGAGATGCCGGTTAGGGCTTCAAACTCAGGAAGATACTCTTTATAGACCTCAGATACGGGCATGGAGGTGCAAAGAACGTGCAATTTTGTTCCAGCAAACTGCTGCCAGTCAATATTGCCGTACTCGCCGGGTAGAGTTGTTTCCGGCGCCTCATCCGCAGTGGTGGTTGTCGTCTCCGTGGCTGGTGTCTCCGCAACCGCCGGGGTTTGCTGGCAACCGGTAAACAGCGATGCCACGAGAAATACGGTAAGCAGCAGAGCAACTAATTTTCCCTTTTTCATTTCCATCTTTCCTTTCTTTTTTATAGTTACGCCTGTTAGGCAGACGTAAATACCGTTAATTTGTTTGATAAATTAGCAGTGCTCAATATTCTACACGTGTCTA
Source organism: bacterium (assembly GCA_003249795.1). Taxonomy (GTDB): domain Bacteria; phylum Planctomycetota; class SZUA-567; order SZUA-567; family SZUA-567; genus SZUA-567. Next base: position 7,956 of record QKHZ01000125.1, read on the forward strand.
ATTTAAGCCAAAAATTTTTGCTCATGTATGCTGAGCAATATACTCCGCCAGATC
>QKHZ01000020.1 GCA_003249795.1 bacterium
GGCAGTCGAGCCAGTCGCCCGTGCCGAACAGTGCAAACAGCCCCCATCCGCCGAACAGCAATAATCCGCTCATGCAGAGAACAAGCTGGCTGTGGAATGACAGGCGGAATGTTTTGCGTGCCGTGCATTCGTCCCAGAGCTCAAGCAGAACCGTGTGCCCAAGCCCGCCCAGAATAATCAGAACCGAAAGCGTTCCGAGTACCGCGGTGCTGTCCGAGAAGCGGCAGAGGCTGTCGTTCCATAATGAAAAACCGGCGTTACAAAACGAGCTGATCGAGTGGAATATTGCTGCGTAGAACGCTTCGCCTGCGCTCATCGTCGCCCAGAATTCGGCAAACAGGACAATCGCACCGACGGCTTCGATCCCGATTGTGACGAGGACGATCTGCCGGAAGATCCGCCGCAGGTCGAAAAGGATCTCAGGCCTGAGCATTGTTTCTTCCAGCGCCTGACTGGAGACGAGAGAGAGCTTTTGCCGGAAAAGCTGCATGCCGACAGCGGCGTAGGTCATGACCCCCAGCCCGCCGATCTGAATCAGCAGCAGGATGATCAGCTGCCCGATGAATGAAAAGTCCTTGCCCGTGTCCATCGTGACCAGGCCTGTGACGCAGACGGCCGAGGCGCTGGTGAACAGCGTGTCGAGAAATCCGATCGGGTGGTCTGCGTGACAAAAGGGAAGCCGCAGTAAAATTCCGCCCAGCAGGATCAGCGCCGCAAAGCCGCCGACAAGAAACCCGCCGGGGCTTTTGGCCGTGCGTTTTATCGCGCGGGTTGTGTTCCAGTAGAATGAGTAGACTGTGCGGTAACTGAGCATAGGCGAAGCGGTTTTCCCGTGTGCAGAATTTTAAAACGTTGGTTTTTTGTAAGATGAATTTCCGCCTTATGGCCGGATGCGGATGGGCGTACCGATTTGGGTCGCCTTGTACAGTTCATCCATCGATTTCTTGTCGAGGGTAATGCTGCCGGTGGTTGTCGCGCCCGGTGCAAAGGTCGCCTCAACACAAACCACGCCGCCCATCGCCGTCTTTTGCGGCGGTACTTTTCCTGCCGGAATGGATTCAATCTGCCTGCGGGTCGCCGCATTGATCAGCCCCGCGTTTTCAGCCATGATCGCATCGCGGGGTGACGGGTATGAGATCAGAATCCGCGCACGTCCGTCTGTCTCGAGCTTGCGGGCGCAGGCGTAGTAGTCACCGACCGGCGCCAGTCCGTCATCGGCGCGCATTTTTCCTTTGGAGGTGTCTGCAGGTACTCCGGCGTCGCGGTACACGCGTACATACTCCTGACCGACGCAGAGGGCGACGATTTTGCGGGAGAGAAATACCGCGATGTACGCATTCTTCACCGGTCCTGTGATGACGGTGTTTTTCCAGTCCGGTTTCCCGTTTGCGCCGACTACCGGTTGTGTCGGAGTGAGTGCGGGCGTTGTTGCAGAGGCAGCAGCAGCTGCTGCTGACGGGGTTGACGGTTGCGTTGATGTAGCGGCGGCAGGTGTTGTGGCTGCTGCTGATCTTGTTGTTTCTGTCGTTGACGACGAAGAACCGGCGGGCCGTGATGTTGTTGTTGCCGTGACTGTCGATGAAGTCGGTCGCGCTGCCGTTGTGCCGGTTGCCGGTGTTGTTGTGCTTGCGATCGGGCCGGAGGATACGCTGGTTGTGGTTGGGGTTGTTGTGCTGCCTGCCGTCGTGTCGAGTGCGACTTCTGCGCCGGGGATTCCGAGTGAATCGACTTTCGGGAAAGATTCTTCCGTAACAGGACGTTTCAACTCACCGCTGTGGCGTGCCACCAGATAGATTAGTGCGCCAGCCAGTATCGCCAGAAATACTCCGCGGACGATCAGCTTTGGCGCAATGGCTACGCGCGGTTCAGTGTCGGCGTTTTCCTGCGGATCAGCCGTATCCGTTGTGCCGGTCGCACTGGCGGAAGGTTCACCCGAATGCGCCGCGCCCTGTGCTGCGGCAGCATCAGGCAGGCAGACGGTCGTATCCTTTTTGTCTGATTTGTCGTTTTGATTCTGGTTTTGGGCACTCATTGTATACTCCTGAAATCAGGATACGCGGCTATTTTGTCTCGTCCGTTTTATCTTCGCCTGGGGTCTGCAGTGTCTGCGCAAAGAACCAGCCAAGCGCTTTCGTATCATTATACGCCGGTCCCCAGCTACCGTGGCCTACATTTTCGCATTCGGTGTAATGGGGGCTGCCTCCTGCTTTTGTGATGGCTGAGATCATGTCACGGGAGCGGTGGGTTTTGACAACCGTGTCCTTGTCGCCGTGAAACGCCCAGATCGGCAGGCCGACGAGTTTGGGCGCCATCGCGAGGTCTGCGCCGCCGCAGACCGGAATTGCCGCTGCAAAGGTTTCGGGCCTGCGGCTGATCAGGTCCCACGTACCGAATCCACCCATCGAGAGCCCCGTGACATATACGCGGTTCTTGTCGACAGGCAGCGTTGCCAGTGCGTCGTCAAGCAGGCCGGTCGTCAGTGTCATGGGGTCGGACATCTGTTCCGGGATCGTGTGTTCGTCCAGTCCCCAGTCGACTTCGCACCAGCGCTTTCCCTTCGGACATTGCGGGGCGATCAGGAACAGTTCAAGCTCATTGTCGTATGTGTATTTCAGCAGGGGGCCGACGCCGTGCACGAGCTGTTTTTCGTTGTCATCACCGCGTTCGCCTGCACCGTGGAAAAAGAGCACCAGCGGATAGACTTTCCCTTCTTGCAGAGACGACGGTTTGTGCAGACGGTAGGGCAGGGTGGTTCCGTCTTTTCCGGCAAACACTTTTGTATCCATTGCCGCGTGTGTTTTCTCTTTGTCAAACGCAGGTTTCTTGTTCGTGCTATCTTCAGCCAGAGAGAAATTCGCTGCGAAGGCGATGACAACCCAGAATAGAATGACGGCGGCGAAGCTCTGTTGATGTATCGCGGTGATTTTAAGTGAGGACATATTTTCAATTCTCCGTTTTTCGGGATCAGGGCGAAACTCTGGATCCATTGTCGATCGCTTATAAAGTATAGTGCCGGTTGGTTCCGGGTCAATTTTTTCCTGTGTTCGTCGCGATGCTTCCCGGTTCGGGATACGGATCTCTATCTGGTTCGGCGCTACCGGGTTCCGTGGGTGTCTTCCCGATTTTGCCCATCATTTTTCATTAAACTGAAATTTAAACACTCCGGAAGGTTGCGGAAGTAATGGTAACCGGTGCGCCGGAACTGTTCGACCTGTTCTTTGAATTTGACGTCCGGGCATGGCAGCTTTTCTGAAAAATTCAGAATGCCGGACAGGAAAGAAATTCCAAGGATAACCGATGCGATCAGCCGGCGGATCTGTCCGAAGCGGTCATGCCCCGGGTTTGCGATGATCATGCTCAGCAGCAGCGAGAGTGTCATGTATGGGATGAACAGGTAGCGGATGATTCCGGTGTTGGCCGTGCAGTCGTAAGGGGTGCTCCGAAAAGAAGCGATTGTTGCAAGAAAAATGGTAAGACTTCCGATGATCATCAGCAATCTGTTTGTGAATTCGTTTTTTTCTAGATTGCGATAATAGAGAAAAGCCGCGAGTGTGAAGAGGAAAAAAGCAGGCAGTCCCAGAAACAGCAAGCTGTTGGGATACCGGTTATGAGAAATGAAGCCAAAAAGGTAGTTCAGGAAAACGGCCTTGTATGTATAAACCCATGCTTGCCATGGGGCGATCTCGTCCGTTCCAAACCTGTGGTTGAAGCTGATGGCCAATAAGCTGATTCCTGAAACGATTATGAAAAGCCAGAGCTTGTTCTTGTGAAATAATGTCAGACTTTTTCGTTTTGTGAAATACCATACCGATACCATCGGGATGAGTAGCACGGCAAACGGCCCGGTCAGCCCCGCAATCAGCAGATAAAGGTTTTGTAGAAAACGCCTGAAACCTGTCGTTTCGGGAGCAGACAGCAGGATCAATATAAGTCCCATTGCAAGAAACCATTGTGCATTGGTCAAACATAGATAAATATCGCCGTACGAGGCGATGAAAATGGTTCCGAGACAGATCAGGATTTTCGCCAGGATGTGGAGTGGACTTTTCCGTTGCCAGACGGTCCAGTAAAACAGAAGTTGTGCGGCGAGTGAAAATATCCTGAATGCAAGGGGAATCCATTCAAGCGGGATCGATGAACATGCCAATGTAACAAGTCGCTGATACGTGTGCAGGTAATCCGCGTATTTCATGAACAGGCTGGCCAGACCATACTCGTACATCTCTTTGTAAAAGATAGGCCCCTCTTCAGCGGCCAGTTGCAAGGGGAAAATGCTGTCGTAAAACCGGAAAACCGTATACCCGATGCACAGGGACATGCACATTCCGGCAACCACGGTTTCGTGACGCATGAGGAACGCGATGATATTTTTCTGATGACGGTGGAAAGAAAACCAGAAGATGGTCATGAGCAGGCACGCCGCCGTCAGAAGGGACAGTTCTGCTGGAGACGGGCCAATGTACGGGGTGAATGCCAAGAGGGAATCGTCTGCTGTAGGTTCGACGCAAATCGTCCCGTTTTCATTTTTTAACGGGGCCAGATTCCGGAGAGGCTTCAGCAGGGGTTGCAGATTTTCTGCTCCGTATGTTGTCCCGTCGACCGTAATTGCTGTAATCTTCAGGCATCCATCCAGTACCGGGTTAAATCGGAGTCTGCACGCCAGACGTGGAACCCTCAACTCGGCGACAGTCGTTCCGGAAATGGCATTCAATGCGTAACGTGTGTCGGAAAAGCCGCTATCCTTCCGGACAAAACAGTCTGGAAATCTGCTGTAATGGGTTTTGATCAAGCCGGTATGCGGTTGAACAAAATGCAGTTGTACCGGTTTTTCGCTCAGATAGAAAAGTCGAAAAAACAGGGCGGAAAAAAAGATCAGGAAGACAATCGCACTCCATACGCGCGGATAGGATGTGAGCGGGGTGCTTGGGCTGTCGCATGAGCCGGAATCCTGTGAAGTCGCCGGTGTAGGGACACTGACTCGTTCGTTTGGCATGAATCGGTTCCTTTGGTTGTCGAACGCTCTCTAGAATCGGCCGGTTATTTTTTATGGCAAAACAGTTGATGGAGTGCAGATGCGTCGTTGTAGGCCTGAATCCAGCTGTCGTGTTTGACGCCCGGGTATTCGGTATAATGGCATTTGCCGCCTGCAGTGCGGAGAACTTCGGCCATCTCCTGTGAGCGGCTGGTTTTGACGACAGTGTCATCGCTGCCGTGAAACAGCCAGATCGCCGTCTTTGTCAGCGTATGGGCTAGTGTTTTATCACCACCCCCGCAGACGATGAATGCGCCTGCAAACCGGTCTGCAAATCGCTGGATCAGATCCCACGCGCCGAAACCGCCCATCGAGATGCCGCTTGCGTACAGCCGCGTGCGGTCGATCGGATATTCTGTCAGCACATGTTCAAGGATGCCGATTGCGCAGGCCATCGGCTTTGACGGCCGGCTCGGCATGCGGTGTTCGGTGTCGCCCCACGGCACGTCAACCCACTGGCAGTTTTCCGGGCATTGCGGCGCCAGCAGAAAAATCTCCTCGCCTGCATCCTCCGCGCTTTGCAGCAATTCACCCACCCCGAGGCGGAGTTGCAGCGCGTTGTCGTCGCCGCGCGAGCCTGCACCGTGGAAATGGATTACCAGCGGATAGGTTTTTCCTGCCTCAATGGTTTTTGGCGTATGCAGCCGGTACGGCAGTGTCATTCCGTCATCAGCCGCGAAAGTCAACTTCAGCATCTCGGCTTTTACGGCATCGATCCCTCCGCCTTGTTGTGTGGACGCCGCTTCCAGATAGACCGGGTTTGTATTTTTCTCCATGGCACAACTCATTGTCGGTTTCCTTGTTCAGACGGCAAGCATTCGGGGTGGGCTCTTGCGGTGACGTTGCGTTTTTGAATCACCAGAACTGGATGATCAGGTGCCAGAGAATCCAGAGGATCGCCAGTCCCACCAGCGTCATCATCGAGCCTGCGAGCATCGGATTGCGCTTGCTCCACTTCAATACCGTTTTGTGCGAACGTTCCGGAGAAATGGCGATTGACCGGTGTTCCAGATAGGCGCGGACGTCTTCAGCCACTTCCCATGCGCGGCTGTAGCGTTCTGCCGGATTCGGCATCGTGCATTTGTGGACAATCGCGGCGAGTTCCGTGTCGATTTTAACAGTCGGATACATCTCCGCCAGATCGATTTCGCCAGCTTCGCGTACCTGTTTGAGCGTGCGTGCCGGACTGTCGCTGCGGTAGATCCGCCGCAGGCTCAGCATTTCGGCAAGAATCAGGCCGAGGGAGTAGACATCGCTTGCGGGGCTGACTTTTTCGCCTTCTCCGCGAGCCTGTTCGGGGCTCATGTACGCAGGCGTTCCGGCGATGGCGCCGTCCATTGTGCCGAGATCCGGTGCGCTGCGGACGGTCTGCACTGTATCCGGATTTGTGTGGTCGCCGTCCTGAATGACTTTGGCAAGCCCCCAGTCCATGATCTGTACCGCGCCGTATTCACCGATCATGATGTTGGCTGGTTTCAGGTCGCGGTGGACAACGCCTTTATCATGTGCGTAAGCCATGCCCTGACAGATGGACAGAAAGATCCGCACCAGCCGCCGGGTGTTGTATTCTTTATGATATTCCGGATCATCCACGCGGAGGTTGTTGATCACTTCGTCCAGCGAGTTGCCCTTGACCTTTTTCATTGAAAAATATGGCAGTCCTCCCGGCATCCGTCCGATTTCGTGGACAGGGATGACGGTCGGGTGTTCCAGCTGGGCGGTAATCTGGGCTTCGGCGACAAACCGCGCGATGCGCTGGCGGCTGACACCGGCGCCGCCGTGCAGGATCTTGATGGCGATGTCGCGGTTCAAGTGTTCGTCATGCGCGTGGATGACTTGGCCGATGGCGCCGCTTCCCAGTTCTTCGCCGATGATATAGCGCGCCTGCATTTCAGCCGCTTCGATCGGGTCTGAGGTGATGGCCGGGCATGCGTCGTCAAGGTGCCGGATAAAGTCTTCAAGGTCATTGGTTGTCATCGGCGGCGGCGGTGTGTCTGCCTGATACTCGACGGTATCTTCCGGACTGATGCCTGCGGGGATGACCACATAATCACTGTCAGAATCCCGGTCACTGGCGACCGGTTCTGTTGAGTCGTTCTCGTTCATTGCTGGTTGGTCTTTTTCCGTATTTTCTTCATTCTCTCTCATGTTGCAAAAGGATACCGCCAGAGACGAAAAAAGGCAAACCAATTCATGGCAGACTGTTGCATGCGACCCGGCTTTTAATCCGCATGGCGTATCTTGTCTTCGCGCGGCATTTTTCTGACAAAACCCTCACTTGACGAAACCGATGGAAAGAGTAAGAATAGCACTCTTTGCGGTCAGCTTGGTTTTTGGCGCCCTGCAATACCTGAATAAAGGACGACTCGGATGAAATACGGGTTTCAAATTGCTGACGGCCATCTGTCCCATACCAATCCTGAAAACGCGAAGATCACGGTCTACACCAAGCCCGATCCGGATGAAAAAAATGAGATCAGGCAGCTGCCGGACATGGACCTGCCGACGCTGGAGTCCATCCTTGACCCTGACGAAATTTCCCGTATGGAACAGACTCCTGACCGGGTTCTGATTATCTGGAAAAAACCGGATAGCCACACCTACAGCGAACAGCTCAAGTTCGAGGTGTCCAGTTTCGGGCTGATTTTGCAGGACGGGAAGATGATTGCGGTCTTTGCCGAGGATATGGTTCCGTTCGAAAGCCGGGAATTCCAGCGCGTGCGCTCGGTTATTGACCTGATTCTGAAGATTCTGCTGAATACCACGCACCACTACCTTGGCCACCTGAAAGCCATCAAGATGATCTCGCAGGAGTTGGAGTCAAAAATCAGCGCGTCGATGGGCAATCGCTACCTGATCCAGATGTTCGGTCTCTCCGAGAGCCTGATTTATTATTATAACGCGCTGGAGGCAAACTCCGGCGTGCTGCAGAAAATCCGTCCGGCTGCAGAACGGATCGGCTTTACCGCCGAGGA
>QKHZ01000159.1 GCA_003249795.1 bacterium
CCACACATCTCCACCCAATGTTCCTGCCAACGTCCAGTATGATATTGATACGCATACGCAGTAACAGCAAGAGAAACACCAAAGATCAACCATATTAGCGCAACACACTGCATTTTATTCGCTTTAGCTGTTGAATATATAAAGACAGGAAAAAGCACAAATACAGGAATCGCGTCTAAAAAATAAGTCCAGCGAATGGACGTTTCTATCAAGCTCTGCTCTAATGCTGAGTAAAATTTAAATCCCCACAAAACCATGGCGATAAAAAAATGCAAAGAACAGAGTCCCGAAAGAACCATCGTCAAGCGACATAAAATAGAAACGCCAATATTCATACGTACGCCCATTGCATACAACCCACGTTCAGAAATACAAAAGCGTGGATTCTCTCAATGAAGGAATCCACGCAGAAAATCGGTCTCACACAACAAACAATGCCAAAAGGCGAACTAACAATGACATCAGTTAGCCAAGTTTTTTGAGACTGTCGATAATTTCGATTTTAACCTTGTCGATGGCCTGTGTGCCGTCGACCTTGATCATGGACGGAGCATCAGCGTCACCGCTTTCAGACATCTTGCCGTAGAACTCGGACAACACTTCAGTCTGCTCGTGATAAGCGCCCAGACGCTTGCGGACGGTTTCTTCCTTGTCGTCTTCGCGCTGGATCAGAGCTTCGCCAGTTTCGTTATCCTTGCCCTCAATCTTCGGCGGGTTAAATTTAATGTGATAAGTGCGACCCGATGCGAGGTGCACGCGGCGACCACTCATGCGGCTGACGATGTCATCGTCCGGAACGACAATCTCGACAACAGCGTCAAGCGTGACACCAGCTTCTTTGGTTGCTTGTGCCTGTGCCAGTGTACGAGGGAAACCGTCAAACAGGAAACCGTCTTTGCAATCCGGCTGTGCGATCCGTTCCTTGACAAGACCGATGATGAGCTCGTCACTGACAAGACCGCCGGCATCCATCACGCTCTTGGCCTGCTTGCCAAGTTCAGTACCAGCTGCAACCGCCGCGCGAAGCATATCGCCGGTTGAGATCTGAGGAATACCGAATTCTTTGCAGATAAACTGGGCCTGAGTCCCCTTCCCCGCTCCGGGCGGGCCTAACAAAATCAACTTCATTGGCTCTCCTTTTTCTGGCGTGAAACAGCCACCCCGGACTGTCACGCATTCCAAACGTTTCATATAATCGTAAGGAAATTGAATCCGCCCGCAAGAAGGAACTTCCGCGCTTTTGAGATGATTTGAAAAGAAATTGACTTCATCCCCTCACAACCGTAGACTCGAAGGGATCGGCAACTCAAAATAAATGCTTACATTATCGTTTTCTGACTGAAACCGATGGAGAAAGTTAAATGAAAAAGACACATTCTCATTTCGCGAAACTGATTCCTCTTATGAAAACATCATTCCTGTTCTGCGCCGCATTTTTGCTGGCATGCCATGCGTTTATCCATGCAGCAGACAGCAACAGTGAGGCGCCTTTGACAAACGAACAGGTCATCTCCATGCTAAGCGCCGGACTTGGCGAAGATCTTGTTTCCCAAAAGATTAAAAGCGCACCCAGCGTCTTCGATCTCCGTCCGCAAGCAATGATCGAACTGAAAAAAAACAATGTTTCCGATAAAATTATTGAGCTCATGCTTTCACGCCAGCAGGAACTTGAACATCAGCTTCGCAGCAAACTCAACCTCGCGGTTCAGAAACTGACCGATGAAGATGCGGATGTTCGCGACTCCGCATTCATGCTTCTGCAGCAGATGGGAGGCCCAGCCATCCGCCAGCTAACCTCGACACTCAGCAATACTCGCCCGGAACTGCGTGCAGCCGCAGCTAATGCGCTAGGACGTCTTGGAGATAAAGATAGCGCAAAGCTCTTATGTTCGCTTCTGATCGATAATGACCTATCCGTGCGTCTTGCGGCTGGTGAAGCACTAGCAGTCCTACGCGATGAAAATGGCCGAGATATTGCACGCAAAACAGTTGTCGCCGGCAGCGGTTCCATTGAAGGTGCATTACGCTTGCTTGGACAGATTGCGGATGTTCAAAGCGCCGGTTTTATCCGGTTG
>QKHZ01000091.1 GCA_003249795.1 bacterium
AAAAATTTCCGTGAATACTGATCCGTGTGCATATTATGAAAAAGAGTCTGCGCAGAACCCTGACTTTGCCTGGTGCCGCCGCCTGTATCTGCATCTTGACCCGGGCGGCCGCCTGTGCCGGTTCTGCAAAACCGATCCGCAGTTTCTGCAGCGTGCCGAACGGCAGGCCGTTGTCCGCAAAGGGCCGGATTGTACTGACGGCCTTGATGAATGCGTGATTTTCGGCGGAGTGACTGACGACGAGCAATGTGAGCGTTGCCGGACGGATGCTGTCTTTCGTGCGCTGTTATCGGGACAATCCGCCGCGCGTACTGCCGCACTTTTTGCAAACGCAAACGATCCGGCAAATACGAAACCGCTTCTGCCGTGCTCGTGGCGCGGTGAGTGGTTGCGTGACGAGGAGCGTAAATGCTGCGGCGGTAAAACCTCGATCGTACCGATTTACGCGTGCGAGAAAAAAGCGGAAACCCACGCCGGTCTCTGTGCCGTCTGCACTCTTCTGCAGTCACCGTGAATCATTGTTTTAAAATCGCAACGCGCAATCGGTTTCGTCATGAAAAAGACACAGGCGTGGCGAAGACACGCCGGACTGAAAACAAAAGGGGTTCAGAACCGCGCTGCGGCAAGCGGCGGGTCGCCGCGGACAATAACACGAATGAAATGTACTTTGTCACGCAGGGATTGGTTCACCGTGCAGAAAGCCATTTGGAATCTACGCGAAAAGACACAGGCGTGGCGAAGACACGCCGGACAAAAACAAAAAGGTTTCAGAACCGCGCTGCGGCATACAAAAAAAGGAGAGGATATGTTGCGAGGGCTTTGGGATCAGACGGCGGATGCTGCTGAGGTAAGAGCGCGTTCGCGTTCGGTCGTTTGTTCATCAGATCCGGTTTCGTTTGCGGTCGAGAACGAAACGTTTTTTTATGATCCTGATGACATGCGGTTGTTCTGGCTGAATGATCCGGAACAGAAAACCGAAGCGCTGCGGAAGTTGCAGCAAGAACAGAGCCGTCGCCCGCTTTTTGAATTTCATCCACCTGCGCCTTCGATGCTGGTTTGTATTATGACACGCGCCTGTCCCCTGCGTTGCCGTTACTGTTTTGCCAGCCCCGGAAGCGAGCAGTCGGTACTGTCGCTGGCTACGGCACGCAAAGCGCTGGCGATGCTGGGTACGCGGCGTCCGCGCACGGTTTCGTTTTTTGGGGGTGAGCCACTGGTGGCGTGGGAGTCGGTCAGGCAGATCGTCGCCGAAGCCGAAGCGTTATGCGCTAACGACGGCGTACCGGTTTCGTTTTCGCTGACGACCAACGCGGTGCTGATGACCGACCGGATTGCCGCCTATCTTGCCGCCAAACAATTTTCGCTGATCATCTCACTTGACGGCCCGCCGGATCTGCACAACGCCGCACGTCCTGACGCAAACGGAAACGGTTCGTACGAGCGCGTCCTCGCCGGTCTTCAGACTGCCGCGCGATATCCGGAACTTGCCAGACGGATTACGTTGCGGGCGACGTATGACGGCCACGGTGCGCATCTTGTCCGGAGGCTGCAACACCTGAACGATCTGGCTGACGAGTTTGGCCTTGGCAATGTCTCTGTCGAACCTGCTGAAGTCTCTGAAGGTTGCGCCGGTCACATTCCGTCATTCTCAGAAAAAGAACGGCCGTCATCCTCAGCCGTCACAGAAAATACTGAAACAAAAAACGCGACAGAAGAAAACATGCCGCTGCCGGTCATTCCGTCGCTTTCCTTATATAATGAATACATGGACGCCGCGCGGTGGATGGATGCCCGTATTGCAGCAGGCCTTCCCGCACGATTTTTCCATTTCCGGCAACGGATGGATCGGCTCAGCCGTCGTAAAGCCAGCCCCTCGGAATGTGGCGCCGGAGTCGGCTATGTAACCGTTACTCCGGACGGTGTGTTGCATGCCTGCCACCGGTGCGGGGGAACAGAGATCGGCGATATCGCCGGTGGCATCGATCCGCAGCGGCAGGCCGCGTGGCTGGACAACCGCTATTACCAGCGCGAGGGTTGCGGACAGTGCCCGTACCGGAACCTCTGCGGAGGTGGCTGCCGGCTAGCCGGACTTCACGCGACCGGTGACCTGCGCAAGCCTGCGCCGCTAGGGTGCTGGCTGACAGAAACCTGTTTTCATGCCGCTTCCTGGCTACTTTTCCGTCAAAACCAGCGGACAGAAAATTCCGATTAACCTTTGGAATATTCTGCAAAAAATGCGGGAATTTAGCCGTTTTTCGCTAAAACCTGCCGGTTGGCCGCTTTTTACCCCGTTTTGGAGCGTTTGAAGAAACCGTGTTTCAGAAGAAATTCGCTTGCAGACGGTGGTGCGGAATCATACGATTAGACAAACGGCAGATTTTGGCTGGCCGCGTCGGTGCTTTGGCAGAAAGCGCTTTGCACTGCGCCAAAATATTTCCACAAGTTGACCGAATATCATGCAGCGGCAGGAGTAGAAGATGATCAAGAACCGGAAACTGGAAACCACACATTTGTCTCTTCTGGCATCGGTATTGACAGCCCTGTGCCTTGTGGTGGTTTTGTCTTTGACGCTTGCGCGGCATTCGGCGGCTGACGAAATCCTGCTCAAAAACGGCAACCTGATTCAGGGCGAGATCGTCAAGGTCGAACCCAAGCAGGTCTCGGTGCGCGTAGCATATGAAGACAAAGAGACCGGCGAAATCAATCACGTCGATATGGTCTTCGACCTCGCTACCGTCAAGAGCATGACCCGCACCCAGACGCTGTTCCGCAAAACCGAACGCATGCGCGGCCAGACGCCGGAACCACCGAAGCCAACGACACCCGCTACCCCTCAAAATCCCGACGGAACCCCCGGCGCACCCGGTACCGGAACTCCAGGCGGACCGCAGGCAGGCCAGCCCGGCCTTCCCCAACCCGGAAGCGGCGCGATGGTTCCGGGCGAGGCGCCGGAAATCCCGATCGCGTGGGACTACCGCACCGACACCATGCCGCCGGTTCTGCAGCAGTGGACAGGAACCGAGGGTCAGATTTATGAGCTGAAGCAATATGTCCGTCACCTTGAACGCGAACTGTATTCCCTCATTATTGAAAAGCGGAAATTGAAAAATGAGCTCGATGATCTGCAGGGCGGTGCGTTCAACGATCCGGCTTTGAAAGACGACAGTGCGATGCTTGAACTCGACCTGATGCGTTATTATGACCGCGACGTGTGGAGTTCACAAAAAGGCAAAGAGCTGTCGGAAAAGGTCGAGGACATCGCCCGCCGCAAGCTTCTGATCTACAAATGGCTTGAGCGTTGCAATGCGAAGCTGACCGAAGCGCTGGCGGCAAATAAAGCGAAATAACCGCTAATACACTGCGCGTTGCCATCTTGTTTGTCACCCGCTTTTTCCTGAAAGAAAGGCGGGCGGTGAAAGCAAAAATTCCTGCATAAAATCTTTTCAACGAAAAGAAGCATTTATGCTTCGTGACGCGCCTGCGTCGGCGGAACGCCGAACTCTTTTTTAAATGCCCGCGAAAAGTAGAACTGGTTTTTAAAGCCCATCATCGCCGCCACCTGCTTGACCGACAGCTCCTGTGACAGCAGCATCTGCCGCGCATGCTGCAACCGGCAGCGGTTCACATACGCTTGCGGCGTCTCTTGCAGATACCGCTGGAATAACCGCATCAGCGTCGACGGGCTGCACGACGCGGTCTGCGCCAGTTCCGTGCATGAGAGCGGCTGATGAAGATTTGAATGGATATAATCGAGTAATTTTTTCAGCACAACAGGCAACGGTACGCGCCCGCCCTGATCCAGCTCCGCACCGAGCCGCGTAAGGGTGTCGTAGCAGCGCGCGGCGATATCGGGCTCGGTTCCCGGTTCTTTTTTCTCCAGCAGGTGCATGATCGACTGCAGGTTGTCGCTGATTGTGCCGAACGAGTTTGCCGGAAAATTTACAGGGCTTCCCAGCCGCAGGCTTTCACACAGCGGATCGACCATCGGGCCGTGCAGCTCCAGCCCGATACGTTTGCAAAAGCCGAGTTCTGTACTTTCGACACGGACATCGCTTCCGGGCGGGGTGATGTGGATTTCGCCCTCGCTTGAGAGGTGCCGCACACCGCCGACGTCATAACGCAGTTCGCCTTCGAGCATCAGCTCGATGACCAGATATGGAAAATTGTAGCGTTGCAGATACCAGCCCCCCGCGCGCTCACTCTGAAACACGCAGCGCGGCCAAAGCGGTTTCGCCGCGGGCGACAGCGTTTCCCATCCCTGACAAACCGAGTGCCGGATCGTTTTGTCATAGCCCGGGGAGAAAAACATTTTTAACGGTGTCCGAACCGTTTTGCGTACCATAACCCGATTCCTTTTTAAATCTCCCTGCGGATTTCTCTTTCACAGGCAACAAAGCCAAAAGCGCAAGAAAGATATCTTCATGACGAAATAGTATATGTATTAACAACTATACATGGTAGATTAGCATATTAAAGAAAGTATATTGCATGCATGGCTAATTTTCAACCGAAAGGAACCCAATATGTCAGACCTTCATGCAAAACCCTTACCCGACTTTGCCAAAACTGCGACGATCTACCAGATTTTCCTCCGCACGTTTACCGATGAGGGAACGCTGCGTGCCGCAGAAGCGATGATCCCGCATCTGGCAGGCCTCGGCATCGATATCGTCTACCTCTGCCCGGTGGTCGAAGCCGACGACGATATGGATAAAAATTACTGGAGTGACCGGCAGAACAAATCCGGTTTTGAAAATCCGAAAAACCCGTACCGCATCAAAGACTACTTCAAAGTCGATCCTGAATACGGCACAGATGCTGACCTGAAGCGTTTCGTTGACAGTTGCCACCGTTTCGGGATGCGCGTGATTCTGGATCTGGTGTATTTTCATTGCGGGCCGAAGGCGGTCTTTATCGAAAAGCATCCGGACTTTGTCGTGCGTGATGAAAGCGGAGAAGTCAAATACGGGCAATGGCATTTCCCGATGTTGAACTTCGAATCCGAAGGGCTGCGTCAGCACCTTCTTGAAAACATGGAATACTTTATCCGCGAATTCGATGTCGACGGTTACCGCTGCGACGTCTCCGGCTCTGTGCCGCTGGACTTGTGGGAAGAGGGACGCGCGCGCATGGAAAAGATCAAGCCCGAGGTCTTCATGCTTGCAGAAACCAACGGTGGCATTGAGGAACAGGTCAAAGCGTTCGATTCAAACTATGGGTTCACGCAGCTTCATGGAACCTATGAATTATTGGATAAAAAAATCGACGTGGCCGAATTGAGAAAACGAACGACAGATTTTTACGAAAGGATGGGCGATGGGCGCTTCCTTTCAGGCTTTGACAGCCACGACATCGCCAGCGACCATTACGACAAACGCGCCGAAGCGGTTTGCCCGATTGAAGCCACCAACGCCGCCCTTGCTCTCTGTTTCTTCCGGCGCGGATTTCCGTTTATCTATAACGGCCAGGAAGTCATCGACAAAAACCGCCACAGCCTGTGGGCCAACCGCGACCACGGCTCGCACCTGCACGTCGACTGGCGCGGAGCTTGTACAGAACGCGGCATGGCTCGGATGCAGCTTGTAAAAGACCTGATCGCCCTGCGCCACACCCATCCGGCATTGGCCGAAGACACAGGTTTTGAATGGATCGATAACGATCAGCCCGCGACTGCGTTTTCATTTATTCGAAAATCGGAAGAAGAAACACTTGTCGCCGTCCTCAATTTCTCCGATAATCCGGTAACGGTTACGGTATCGACAGTACTGGATGTGCATGGCGGCGACGTACTGATCTCATATGGTGCGTCAGTGAAAAAGCCTGCGGCCAGTGAAGAAACGGAAGTGAAGGTCGATCTGTTACCGTACGGATATCTGCTTGCGCGAATTTGATGCAACGTATCGAAGACGTCGGCCAATCCGTTTTATGAGTCACCCGATAGAAGGAATACTGAAATGGATTGGACAACCAGTGACACCGACGGCATTGCGACCGTCGAATTCTGTGGACATGACTGGACGGGGAAAATCCTGACCGGTTACGGTGCGAACCTGATCGACCTGCGGTACAAAGGCGTTAAACTGCTGCGCACGCCGCTGTCGGTGGAGGATATGCAGGAATATCCCGAAGCGTGGGGCATTCCCGTTCTCTTTCCGCCAAACCGTCTCAGTGGGGGGCGCTTGCCGTTTCGGGGGCGCGAATACCGTTTCCCGATTAACGACCGAACGGAAAAGTTTTTCATTCACGGTGTTCTGGTGCGCCGTGTGTGGACGATTGAGTCGGCTGCTGAAAATAAAATTATCATGCGCTATGACCATACACCGTCGTGCGATTCGTTTGCGTGGCTTCCGCATGAATTCACCGCACGCGTTTCGTACGAGTTTACAGAGGACGCTGTGCTGCAACAATTCGAAGTTACAAACGATAGCGGTGAAACGATGCCGCTTGCATTTGGTTTCCATACCGCATTCAACACAGCGTTTGCGCCGAAAAACACAGGCTCTTCATCATCCGATGCACCCGACGATTCACAGACGACCGTGCGCGTTACCACCGCAGACCAGCGCTGGTTGATTAAAAACTTAGTTCCCACCGGCGAGCTTGTGCCGTTTGAAGAGGGGCGAAATTGGCCGGACGGAATTGTACCGAAAGGAATGACTGTCTCGACGTTGACGCCGGTGAAAGCGGATGCCGACGGTTTCCGCTGCGCGGTGATTGAAAACAAACCCGCAGGTGTGCGGATCGTCTATGAGATTGATGAAAAATTTTCGCAATGGATGTTGTGGAACTTTGAAGGTGACAAAGCCTTTTTCTGTCCCGAGCCGCAGACATGGATTACCGACGCGCCGAACGTGAATCTTCCGCCTGAAGTCAGCGGCGTGCAGGCGCTTGACCCCGGCGCTTTCTGGCAGGTGCAAAACCGGATTCATGTTGCCGTAGAAGATTGATCACGTTTTTGAACTGAATTCTGATCCGGAATCAATCCATCCGCTCGCGCATCGGGTCATAAAAAAGCCCCGGCCTGAAAACAACCGGGACTTCAAAAAACGTATTATTTTCTTTCGCCTGCGCTCCAGTACTGGGTTTATTCACTCGTCATTATCGGAGTAGCCGATCTCGATATCGGCGAAATCGACCGTCGCTTCCGATGGCCAGCCGTAGGCGATTCCCCGCCAGTTCTGCGGGATTGAATGACGCGGCCATAACTCGATTTTGTTTTCCAATCCGGGCTTGATCAGTGTCGTGACATTGAGCTCAGCCATCAGCGGGAACGGGCTGTAGCCGTAGTCCATCGCCTTTGACTTTTCATTGACCAGAACCGACCCGCAACGGTTTGCGCCGGAGTTGAACCGCAGAAAAACTGTCTTGCCCGCCCATTCTGCCGGAACCTGAAATGTGCGGCGGATGTAGCGGCCGTGAGCGTTGCCCGGCAGTGTTACCGGTGACACTGTGACATAATCTTTCTTTACGCACTCCCACTGTCCGTTCAATGTGATCGATTGCGTGAAGCGTTTTTGTCCGGACAACCAGAGCGGCATGCTGATTCCGGTGAAGTGATTTTTTCCGTCGACTTTCACTGCCAGGACATTGGGGCCGGTTTTATCGACCAGATCGGTAACGTCATAGTTTTTAATGCCGGTCAGTTCGTTGTGGTAATTCGGTTTTTCGTAAGCAACCTTTTTCCCGTTGATGTAGAACGCGACATGGTTGTCCTTTTTCATCGGGTCGTCAAAGTTGAGCAGTACGTTGCGCGCGTCCCACTGCGGCGGGCAGAAAAATGTCATGCGGTACAAGCCGGTGCCTTCATAATCTTTCAGCTCCGGATCAAGAAGTTTCCATGAACCCGAAGCCATCGTCTTCCAGCCCTTGTCGTCGAAACCGTCAGCGACCCACGCGTCATCCTTCGATACGGTGTCTGTGGTGTCCGCCAGAAAGCGCCACTGGTCACACGCCAGATTTTCGCCGGAAACTTCCTTCGGTTGCGGCAGTTCCGGTTGCGGGATCATACTCCAGAACTTTGCTTTTTCGTGCCACCATGTTTTCATTGCATCTGTCAGCAGCACCGGACGGACAAAGGAGATGATCCTCGTTTCATATTTTTCAAACGTGACAGCCGCAATGGTCACAAGCCCGTTTTCAGCAACAGTGAACGGCAATGATTTACCAGTTACCGCGTCTTTGACAATCTGCGGAACGTAATCGAGTTTGATGCTCAGATCGGTCGTGACAACAAACGGGTCGCGCTCTGCGATGTTCGCGGCGATGAGCCAGTCTTCGAGCCCGTTTTTCGACACGGCTTTGCGTATCCAGATTTTTGACGAACCGGCGTCAGCTTGGCGCTGGGCGCCTGCACCGGTAAGAAGTTTTTCCAGCAATTCATTTTTCCCCGAAGGCAGCCACTTGCCGTTGATGTCCGCGCCGTCTCTCCAGAAGGAGCTTCCGAGTGTAATGACTTTTCCTTTCCCAAGTTCACGCAGCCCGACCGCAGCGCTTCCGTCTTCCCAACGCGCGAGTGTTTTGACGCCGAACACTTCAGGCGTCAGGCCAGAGCCTGCGAAGGTGACGACATTCTTTTTCCAGTCAACAGCCTTGCCGCAGCCGTCAAATTCCGCGTCGCTCCAGAACGGGTACATTGCAGGATTCTCATCCCACCGGATCTTTCCGTTTTTATTAAACGATCCTGCTTTGAATCCTGTTAGCGGTACGACCGGATACGCATTTTGTTCCAACGGCGTGTGGCGGCCTGTCACCGGCATTGCAATGTACGTACCACCAAGTTCGACAAAATGCCTGAGCGCTTCGACGGTTTTTTCGGTCATCACGTCAGAGCCGCCATCGATGATAATCTTGTACGGTACAGCTTTTCCGCTCAGCAGTTCCTTTTCGCTGATCATACGGCAGTTGAAATGCTCCGACTGGATTTCACCGCGTGCGATGTTCCACAGCCACGGTGCAGGCGTTCCGAGCATATGAGCAGGCGTCGAGGTCAAAATCGCGATGTCTGCCTGATCAAGCAGGTACTTGCCCAGCAGCTTCAGAAGCGGCGCGCGTTTGGTGACATGTCCGGTCTGTTTGTCAAAGCGGATGTATTGTTCCACATCCATGAAGATCGCGGTGCTTGAGGCTCCGTTATAAAACACCGTGCCGAACATCCGGTCGAATTTGTTGACGTCCGCGATATCCTGACTGGGTTCAGCGGTAAAATACATGCCGTACGCATCTGCCAGATCCGGCGCGCACGGATAGTAAAACCCATCGGTCGAGGTGCTCTGGTATCCGACTCCGTTTCGGCCGAACATCGGAAACAGGCGGCTCCAGATCGGCAGCGCCCCGCCCGAGATCGTAATCGGACGGTCTGCGTCATACTGCCGTGCATAACGGATCATCTCATCCGTGCGCAGCGCAGCCATGTCCCATTGAAATTCCGACAGGTCGATATACATCGCATTCAGCGCCGGATCAAGATACGGATAGTTCATTGCCGGCAGCGTCGAAATTGAAACCGGACCTGCCAAGCGCCCGTCGGAGCGGCCGTCAGGGGTCTGGATGATCAACGTATTTGCGCCATCCACGTGCAGTGTTCCTGCAGGAATGGTTGCGCCGATCTGTTTGACACCGGCTGAATACGCGCGGTTTGTTTCAACCTTCTTGCCGTTGATCCAGACAATCAGGCGGTGTGAGTCGTAACAGCTTACCGTTGCTTTCAGATATAGTGTCTGAGCGGCATGGTCTTTCAGCCACTCTTTGTTGTCGAGTATGATTTTGTAATACCCTGAGCCGCTGTCTAGAAAGTCCATGCGGTCTGACGGTGGAAACGCGACATCGACCCACGCGCCTTCGTCTGCGGGCGGTTGTTCATACGCGTCTTTCGGAGTCTTACGCCACTGGCATGGCTTGCTGCTGAGCAGCAACCGGTCGCGGTCATAATTGCCGCCGAGGAAGTCCATCATCTGCGGAGGGCAGACTTCTTCCCACGAAGAATAATAGTCCGGATCGTGAAACCACCGCTCGCCCAGCTGGCGCAGGCTGTATTTTTTGTCGAGCCACTCGTGCAGTGCGATCTGCGCGTTTTCCGAAGCGTCCCATAGGCAGCCGTCCATGACAACCCCCAGCACATCGCCGATTGGTTGTCCGCGGTAAAACTGCCAGCCGCCGAGGTTCTGATGATCGCGGTAGCGCAGGATCATTTTTTTCAGTAACGCCAGAACAGGAGAATCTTCTGCTACAACCCGGTCGCCGTACTGCTCGAATGTCGCCGCAACTGTTCCGACTGACCAGCCGACAAACAGCGTCGAGTCCTGGATCTTTGCGACGTTATTCGGGTTCTTATTGTACATCCAGAGCGGCAGCGGCCCGCCGACTTCCGGACACAGCACAAGCAGGCCATCGTTCTTTTTGGCGTTGGCGAGTTCAAAATCATACACGCTGAACGGCTCGACGCCTTCGGCAGGAATATGGCTGAAAGAGAATCCCTGCGACAGCAGTCCGCCGAGTCCGAGACGATTGATAAACTCCCAGTGGCTTTCGATTCCGAAGTTCAGAAAGGTTGCCATTGGCTTTACATAAAACTTCAATGCCTTGTTGTCATAAAAATCAAGGTACATCGGATGCGTCGCGTTTTCCGGAAACGTCAACGCCCGTGATTTCATCTGCGCGGTAACGGTCTTCACTAGCTCGTCTTTTGTTGCCGCCGCAAAGATCGCCACCGACGACCCGTCAACGGCCAGCATTCCGAACGTTCCGTTTGCGAGTGCATAGACAGGAACTTGTTTGTTACCGATGTTCAGGATTTCCGTTTTGGGTGCTTGCGTTCCGTCGGCATGAAGGTCGGCGGTCAGTTTGGAATAAACAACATTCGCCTTGCCCGCGTCTTCGCACAACAGTTGCACGGCGCCGTCAGAAAAAGAAACCGCAACTTTGCCGTAACCGCGTAACGTCGCCTGATCCGTCGTTTCCTCGGCATTCGCCTCGTGTGGCATCATCAACAGACCCACACACAGCACCGCGAGGAGTATCGCGTGTGCCCGATAGAACCATTCTGATCGCGCTCTTTTTTTCATCTGTTTTTCTCCATCAACAGCATACCTGATTGCTATGCAAAAAGACAATACAACTCCCGCAAACGGCCACGACTGCGGCGTTGCTGAAAGAATTTCGATGATGTTGGAAACTGTTATTGCTTGCGTGCGATTCGTTTTTTATCCACGCATATTTCGTCATTATTTTTTCGCGTACCAGAACTTCCCGTTTTCATACCGGTCAGGCGAGGTCTCTGCCTTCGAGGAATCAACAATGGTTCCGCGCCCGCGCAGAAGCATCAGCGGCGATGAGTGTCCGTCGCCATACAGGATATTGCACACCGGATGCGGGTAACGCGTATAAGCGGCACCGATACCAACATCAGGAGCGGAACCTTCGCCATCATCTTTCTGCGGATAAGGATAGGCGTAATATGTCCCTTCCCGGATCAGAAATAAAGACGAAGGATAACTCCAACCGGTGATCTTTGTCCCGAACGGCATTCCCGGAACAGTTCGCCAGCCGTTAGCCGAATAACTGGTTTCTTCTTCACCCGTGCCAAGCATGGTCGGACAGAACTGTACTTTATTTTCCGGGCACTGAAGGATGCCAAAGTTTCGTGTCTGATGGCGTGAAAATGTAAAGCCCAACTCCAGTTGGTCGTTAAGCGCATAAGTCCATGCCTGCATCGTGCCGGACGGGTCAACCACATTCGACCCCATCAGATTTCCGTCATGCTCTTCGGCATACATCATCAGTCCCAGATTAATCTGTTTGAAGTTTCCGAGGCAATACCCTGCGCGAGCCGACTGCTGTGCTTTTGTCAACGCCGGCAGCAGCATCGCCGCAAGAATACCGATTATCGCGATCACGACCAGCAGTTCCACCAGCGTGAATCCCGCACGGAATGCATTCGACTGCCTCGTCTGTCTGTTGATCATCATCCACGTCCTTTGTGCAAACTGACCCGCTCCCGCATCAACTGTCGGTTCTCCTGAGGCATCGGTCATGCCAGCAGCGCCTACTCCCGCCGGAACTGTTTTTACCACATTCTTATCAATGAGCGCAGAGGCAAAATTACCAACATGCGGTTTATCATTAACGTCCGGTTTCTGGTCCTGAAACGCCCACTGTCGCAAACTGCCCGGATCGATTTTCATATCGCGAAGCGTTTTGTCAACCGTCGTGACCATAAACGTTTCGTGCGGTTCAATCTCCGAGAGGTTTACCGTCTCTTTATACAGTTTACACTCTTTCGGAACCGCTTTGCGGAATTCTGCCGGAACCGACAGATGAACTTGCTCCGGTTTCTCTGTGGTTAACTTATGAAAAAACAGCGCCGATTGATGGCTGATAATCGCCTGCGGCTGATTCTGTTTGTTCCGGCTCCAGAGCGACCACCGCGTAAACTCCGCCTCAAGCGTATCATCACAGTCAAGCAAACGGTACAAACCGCGTCCGACTTTTTTCCAATGGCCGACCTTGCAATGATACACCCGCAGGTTGTCGCCGATGCCATAGCCGTCAGCTTGCGCGGCGGTAAAATATCCGTACTGTGTTTCGGCCAGTTTTATCAGCTCATCCAGTCGGCTTGCCATTGATCCTCACAGTCGCACTCAGGCCATGTCCTTTTCGACAACTTCATCATAGCCAATGCAAAAAGGACATGCGACAAGTTTGATGGTTTTGCGTTTGCACAAACCCTCAAAAAACATCTTATCTTCTTTATTTGTTGATAGTTATAATTTGAGGGTTTCTGTATGAAAGCGTCGTGTGCAGGCTCTGCAGGTAGATTGTCTTTTACTTGATTATGGACGAATCAGAGCATCAGTCAGACCTGACAAACGGCAGGTTGCCTGTCGCGCAGCTGCGCAGAATGACGACGCAGTCCCCCACAGATAAATGCGGCCGGTCTGCTCAGGCCGTTTCGGATCTGGCTTTACACGCGTCAGTGCGGTATAGAGCAGCTCCTTGGTCATCTGCGGCGTTGGCTTGTCTGATAAAACGATAGCGAGATTGCCGAACTCCGATCCCTGTGACTTGTGGATCGTGCTGGCAAACGCGGTCTGCCAAGGAGGCAGCAAACTGACGGCGATGCTGAGAAGGCTGGCGTGTCCGTTACTGTCGAGCGTTTCAAACCACGCCTTGAGTTGACCGGTTTCATCTTCCATCATCACGCCGACGTCTCCGTTAAAGAGTCCGGTCGTGTAATCGTTTCTCGTGATCATGATCGGCTGGCGCGGGTAGAATTGCGCCCGAACCGGAAGAAGACGCTTTGCTCCCATTTCGCGCGCATGTGCGCCGGCGTTACGGATACCGTGCATCGACAATACGTCTTCGGTGATCTGATTCAGCATCTGCACGCCAAATGCCCCCTGACGTGTCGCGCACAGAATCCGGAAATCCTTCAACGCATCAAGCGCCTGCTGCGGCGAATCAGCATTGAGCAGCGGCAGATAGCCTTTCCAGAGAACATCCCGTAATTGAGACGGGGCAAACCCTTCCGCGTCCAGCAGTGACCGTCCCAAAATTTCATGCCAAAGGATCATCGCCTTTTCTGAATCATCACCAAATTGTTTCATCTGTTCAAATGCTTCTGCCGCTTCGGTTTCATCCTGCACCTGCCGGATTGCCGAACCCAGAATCGCAACGGGATGATCGGAAGAAAACCGTCTGCTTTCGGTCAGGGAAACGAGGCAATCCTGAAAACGGCTGCTGCCAGCTTCCTCTGTCCATACTACCGCAGGGATTGCCGGATCCTGTCCGGTTGCTGCAGAGAAATCACGCGCAACCGTTGTTGAAAAATGAGACGGATCACCGCACGCGCGGCACAGGTCGCCCAGAACCGCCCCCGGATCAACCGATGCCAACTGCTCCATGTCTCCCAGCAGGATCAAGCGGCACGAGGGCTCAAGCGCATTCAATAACACCGCCATCATCGGCAGTGCGATCATGCTCGCTTCGTCGACGATCACAACGTCTGCATCGATTGGATTGTCCTGATTCTTCCTGATCCTTCGCCCGTCTGCAGAAACTCCCAGCAGGCGGTGCAATGTCGCCGCTTCTTCCGGAATATGTCTTCCTGCTGTCAAACGCGCCGAGAATCCCTGCTTGGCCGCGCGGATACTTTCAACCATCCGGTTTGCGGCTTTTCCGGTTGGCGCGGCAAAGTGGATGCGCAGCTCAGGATTTGCCGTTAGCAGCAATGCGGCGATGCGGGCCATGGTGTGTGTTTTTCCGGTTCCGGGGCCGCCGCTCAGGATAAAAAAGTTTCGCGTCATCGCCAGAAAGCATGCCAGCTTCTGCAAACACGGTTGCGCGCCGAATGCCTCGTCAAATAACTCTGCCAACTCACCGCGAGAAAACACGCCTGCTGCGAGTCCGGTCACAACTGCCCGTTGCCGCAAGGCTTCAGCAACATCCTGCTCCTGCCTGTAAAACCGGTGCAGATACAGCCGGTTGTTCTGATCCAGCACCAGCGGACGGACGTCTGTGGCAACGCTTTCATGGTTTACAACAGAAACCGCTTTGGATGCGGACAACGATTTTATCCATACAGCCAGTTCCGGCATTGAATCGCTCAACAAACGTTTTCTCTCAAGAACGGGTTCCAGTTGATGCAACTCACGCAGTGATTTTCCTGCAACCGTATTCAGATCCAGACACGTGTGCCCGTCGCGTTGTGCGGCAAAGGTCAGCGCCGCCGCCAGCAGTACCGGTTCGTCTGCGCTCTGGCCGCCGTCAATGCGCGCAACAAGATCGGCAAACGCCAGATCTTCTTCGGCAAGCACCGAGTCCAGTTTACACTGCAGAAGCATTTGCGGCATCGTGATCATTGGGCAAACTCTCCAAGTACATCGGACAACGCTTCAATCATCTGCTTCGGAGGCAAGTCGCTGTAAATCCCGCGCCCCGGCACTTTCGGATCGACACCGCGCAGGAAGAGATAAAACACACCGCCGATATGCGTGTCATACTCATAGTCCGGCAAACACCCGCGCAGATACTGATGCGTTGCCACCAGATAGATCAAGTACTGCAGGTAGTACGCGTGCTCTGCCATCTCGTCAACCAACCCGTTCTCATCAAAATCAGTTGGCCGTCCGCCCCGGCGATTTGATTTCCAGTCAAGAATGTAATAGCGCCCCTTGTGCCTAAACAGCAGGTCGATAAAACCGGTCATATATCCTTGAGGGATGATCCGATCCCATCCGGTTAACGACTGCACAAACGCGCCCTTCTGCGGGTCATCGCCCCAGTATTTCTGCAGCACTTTCAAAAATAGTCCTGTCCGCCGCTCATTGTTTTTCCACCGTGGCAGCGGAAAGTCAAAGTCTACTTCCGCGCGTCGGTCCGCCAGTTCGATTTCATGCAGGCAGAACGTATTGCCGCAAGCCGCAGACATCTCAGCCGACAACACGTCTTCAACCATTTGATAAATAATCCTACGCTGGTTTTCTGCCTCGTTTTCGTCAGAATCAAGAATCTGATACCGGTCTAAAACCGTGTTAATCGTTTCAACCGACGAGTTGCGTTTTTCCGACTCCGCGTTTTTAGACCACGCGGCGAAATCAATCTGCTCAAACACCTCATGCCAACAGGTGCCAACCTTTTTGCCGCCGGTAAATGAAAAAATCCCACCCGCAGATGCCAGGTCTTCCTGCACCCGCAACGCATCGCCTTCGTCCACGTCACGCAAAACCGCTTCGTGCTGATGTGCCGGGGCGATACCGGAGTAACTGGAATGTCTGCGCGATTTATCAACACGAATTCTGTGCATTCCTTCAGGCTTCCAACAGCGGAGTTGTTTGTCCGGTGCCTTGCCGGCATTTTCAGAACCTGTTTCTGTCGGCGCTGAAGAAAAAAGAAGGCTGCGGTCAAACGGAGCCGGTCGGCCGTGATTTTCTACTGTGACGGCGCAACCGTCTGCAAACAGATGCGGACAGCGCTGTTTCTCGGCTTCATACGCAGATACTCCGTCCGGTATCTGCGGCGCATTTTTGCGAAAGACCACGGATAACGGATTGTCGTCATTCTCAGGTTTTCGAAAATTCCCCCAGACAAGATACGAACGGTAAACCGCGCGGGTGGCGGCGACATAAAACAGTCTGCGGTTTTCAAGCTCCTGCTCAATCCGCAGCGCCTCCACGCTTTCAGCAGATCCTTCAAGGTCAAGACACTGCTTCCATTGCCCGTTTTCTTTGCGGTGAAAACTGTTGATCTTTCCGCTTCGGTTCCGGGGATGCCGCAGGGCAAGTGTCGGCATAAAGACAATCGGAAACTCGAGACCTTTGCTTTTGAAAACCGTCATGATCCGCACCGCGCGCGCATCGCTCTCCAGCCGGAGTTCAAACGCATCGTTATGGTCTCGCGTTCTTTTATCAAGCTGACGCATTAGCCAGTCAACCGTTCCTTCCAGCCCGAGATTTCTATCCAGCGATACGTTATGAATCAACTCGACAAGTTGCATCAGATTGGTAATGCGCCGTTCGCCGTTTTCTGAAGACAAGAGATGATGCTGCACACCGAAGGCCGTAAACAGACGGGTCACCGCCTTGATCAGCGATCCGAAAACCAAGTCCTCTTTTGCCTGCCGGAATGCTTCGAGTACATTTTCCCACGTCTGCAAGAACACCGCGCAATCATCATTATGATCCGCTGTGCCGGTCTGGATTTCGCGTGCCGATGAAGCAGCAATTCCTGAGGCAATAAACTGGTACAATATTTTGTCATCAATCGGAAATAGCTCGGTTGCGAGTGCACTGCGGATCGCGGTTGCGTTTGCCGGTTCTGCAATCGCGCGGAGTAAGACAGCAACGTCTTTTGCTTCTGCTGTAGCGAAAATATTTCCCGAGCTTTGCCGGATGGCCGGAATCCTGAGAGCGCGAAGGTGATCATAAACAGACTGAGCCTCGGCGTGGCTTCCGACCAGAAACGCTATGTCCGCCGGTTCAACCCGAAACCCACCGATTCGAACAGACGTGTCATCAAGTAACCGCCGCGCTTCCTGTGCCTGTTCGCGAAAGATCGTCTGATAACGCGGCTTGTCTGCAGTTGTCAACGTTCTGCCATCTTCGCAGGAATCGTAATACCAGATCTGGAAAACGCCAATGCCCGCGCCGCCGTTCGGGTCAACCAGCGCAATTTCAACGCCGTCATTCGTTTGCTTTCCGTTTGCCTTTAGCGTGCCGTCATAATCGATCGAGGTTGCCTCATCGCCAGCAATAAACCGGTCTTGAAAAACGGTGTTGACCGCTTCAATCATTCTCTTAACCGAGCGGTAATTGGTGTCCAGTGTATAGCGCTTCGGACGCGGCTTGTTTTCTTTTGCGGCGAAGTAAGTGAAAATATCGCCGTTGCGGAAAGCATAGATTGCTTGTTTGGGGTCACCAACCAGAAACACGGGACGCGCGCTGTCTCGGATAAACGCGTTATAAAAAATCGTGTATTGAAACGGGTCGGTATCCTGAAACTCATCGATCAACGCCGCGTCGTATTCGTTCTGCAGGATCGCGCAGAGCTTGTCGCCATACTCCGGACTCTGCATGGCGCGGTAAAGGTTCAGGATCAGATCATCATATGTAATCAGGTTCTGCTGCCGCTTGAGGCGTCCACAGTTTTCTGCAATCTCTACCGCCGCTGCAGGCATAAGTAGCCGCCGGGCGTTTAGCATTTCAATATACGGTTGCCAGATAGCCTCAACTTCTTCATACGCATGCGGATCTTTTGCTGCGACTTTGTCCAGCTTGTATTTCAGCTTTGTCGTTACGAAATTGATCAGTCCGTCTGTGAGTACGCCTTCTTCCTTGAACGCATTCAGGAGTTCAACTTCCCGTGAGCGTCCCGGGTTTCGCCACGATCCTTTCGGAATTATTTTTTCAAGAAGGCCAGTATCGATTTTGTTTCGTAGATTTTCAACAGCTGCTGCAAAGGCGTGTTGTGCAGAGACATAATCCTTTGCCGTCAATTCAGGCAAAACCATTGCCGCCTGCTGCGCGTAAATCGCTCCTGCCGCTTCCAGCAGTTTGTCAAAGCTTATCAACGACGCAATCGCCGCGCCGTCAACGTACGCAACCTTGCGCCACCAATCCGCACAAACCTGCATCAGCAGCGTATCATCATCTCCAACCAGCTCAAGCCCGAACGGTTGCCCGCACTCAAACGCGTACCGTTTCAGCACAGTATTGCAGAAGCCATGGATCGTATGAATCGACGCAAGATCAAAATCACGCAGTGCTTTTTGAATCCGTGTGAGTTGCTCGGACGCCGGATCGTACCCGACAGTATCACCCGAGAGAGGCAGCGCAATCAGATCGCGGATGCGTTTGTCCGAGATCATGCCGTCAATTTTGTATGCGGCCAGTTCTTGCGCGGCCTTATGCAAAATTTTACGCAACCGGTCACGCAGCTCATGAGTCGCGGCTTCTGTAAACGTCACGACAAGAATTTTCTGAACCGGCAGGCCGTGAACAATCACCATCCGCAGATAAAGCGTTTCTATGCAGTAGGTCTTTCCGGTTCCGGCGCTGGCCTCGACCAGGTGCGCTCCCTGCATCTGCAGCCGTTCTGTGCAGATGATCTCACTCAGCGACAGGACTTCATCAGGCTGATTCATACCTGCTCCAGATGGGAAAACAGCGGCGCATAAAACTCTTCGGTAATACAGGCAAAGTCAGGATGAGAAACAACTCCGCCTCTGCCGAATGCCCTGCAAAAATAGACGTCAGCCTCTTCAGACGGTCCACTAAAAAAAATTTCGCCGTCGTCTTTCCACTTGTCTGCCGCCGCTTCAATTGCCGCTTGCACAGGATCATCGCCTTCTTCGACTTCGACCTCAGCGTCCTGTTTGCCTGCTGCTTCTGCCAGTGCTTTCTGCAGCGTCGTAACATAAACCTGCGACGTCTCCGGCGCAAACGGAAGCGGCTTACTTTGTCCCTGCCGCATCCACTTCACCATCGTTTCAAGAATATCTTTCGCTTCATGCTCCGGCAGCGGCGTGAGGACACAGATTTTTTTGGTCTCTTTCGGAATGATGATCGTCCGGACATTGCAGCCGATGGCGCACACGCAGAGGTGCGCAGTCCACGCGCGGATCAGATCCTTTGCTTTCAGGTTTGCCGGACGCGCTGCTGCGTACACAGGTTGTCCGCCGTATGTGCAAACCCTCACGCGTCCGAGCAGCGTCACCGGATGTTCGTTTGCGTCCAGCTTGATCTTGATCCGGATGTTCTGCGTTTCTGCCGCACTCGCACCACGAATCAGATCTTTCACCGTGATGAGATTTTCCTCTGATGGCGTCACGCTCAGCGTTGTGTCCAGCAGTGCGCTCACATCGTCCCATGTTTTTGTAAACGCCTTCACGCCGCTTTCACCCAGAGGCAACAACCCGCGCTGCACCAGCGTCTCGCGCACAGGCGCGGGTGACTTTCCGCCGCTTAACTGATATTCCATAACCGCGCCCGTCACCGCATAACCGCTCAGGGGATCAAGATCAAACGGCTCAGTCTCTGCAAGCGTTTGTTCGCCGGCACCGAAAAACACCTTCAGCGTTTTCGTGAAATAGGCTTTGGCGGGATTAACAAAAAACGCTGCGAGTTCATCAATCTGAATTTCTTCTTCCCCTGTTTGCAGTTCAGTTGTTTTGCAGATTCCGCGCGGTGGCGTTTCTTTTTTCGAGCCAAGTAAAGCAGTGGCCGCAATCAGATCATTTTCAGAACAGGAAAACAGTTTCGCATCTTTTCCGTTAAAATAGTCTTCGTGAAATGCCTGCAGGTGATGCAGCACTTCAAAATGACTTAGCATCTCAGAACCTTTATCCCATGCCGGTAGTTCTTTCTGATGCAAGTCAGAAAAACGCGCATATAAAAAATCTTTGAGTTCACTCACAACCGTCGAGGGCGGGATCTCTTCATTCTCTTTTTCACTGCGGCCGACATAACTGAGGTGCAACCTCTCGCGTGCGCAAAGGAGTACTTCAAGCCACGCACCACGGTCTGCCTCGCGCAGCGACGGGTCGCCATTCAGGGCTGTGTCTTTTCCAATCAGGTGAAACGATGGCCGCACATCCGCACGCGGGTACAGTCCATCGCCGAGTCCCAATACGCACACAACGCGCCGCGACTGCACCGCTGCTACACGAAGACCTGCAAAGACAACTGTATTTGCAGCCGTATCGTCTGCTGACTGCGCCTGTTCAAGTTTGCTGCTCAGATATGACTTGACGGCATCGGCTTCGACAACCATTTCAACAACATTCGCGTTCTGCGCAAGCTCCGCCAAGTCGTCCAGATGCCGCCGGATCAGAGTGATTTCGTGGAACGTTTCGTTAGTATTGACGAAGAACTGCTCCAGAATCCGGCTGAGGCGCTCGACCCATTCCGGCAGTGTCTGCTTCTCTTTCAAAAACACCGCCGCCCATTCCAATCGACTGACGATTGTTTTCAAAATCGCAACCAGCCGCGCGTCAGCCGCACTGCTTATCGGTTCGACCGCAACCTCGCCAAGGCCGCCCGCATCAATCAGCCCCGCCTGCAAAGCATTTCTGCTGTCACCCACAGCAAAACCAAGCAGCAACCGGTCGAGACCGTGTTGCCAACTGGTCGCAGGCGTAAACGCCGCACCACTGATCTGCATGCGCTGCGCCGCATCAAGTCCCCAGCGGATCCCGGCCTGTTTGATCAGGCTCCGAATCGTTTCAAGGTCGGCAGCATCAAGCCCAAACGCAAGCTGCATGCTTTCGCATTCAAGTAAATCGAGAACCTCCGGCGCGCTGAAACGTGACTTGCCCGCGTCCAACAGTTTCAGAAACGCCTGCGCCGTCGGGCTGGTCGAGAGTGCAAACCGGTCGGCGAGTGCGTAGGGGATCGCTTTGTCATCGGCGTAGTCGTCGGCACCGAACACCGCTTCTATATACGGCGCGTAGGTCGCCATGTCAGTCACAAACACCTGCACTTGCCGCGGCTCAAGCGTAGGGTCTTCGCTAAACCAGCGTAGCATGTGATCGCGCAGAACCTGTACCTCCCGCATCGGGCTGTGGCACAAATGAATCCGCACAGAGTCGTCGCCATCCGGCCACGCAACACTGCCGGTCTCTTCCGGTGCTGCGTCTGCGGTGATGTCTTTCTGAATCTGTGCAAGCACCGTGTTCGTTTTTTCGTTAGCGAAAGTTTGATCATCATGGATCAGCCTGATGACTGACGTAGCGCGGCGTTCTGCTTCTGTCAGAAACGCGGCGTGACTATCAGCCAGCTTCTGGTTCAGAGGATTCTGAAATGAGAGCGGGGTTTGCGGATATCCCTGCAGCCGTCCGGTTGCGCGCGGCAAGCTTTCGGGCCTGCATGAAACCACCGGATCAAGAAGGTACAGCCGCACCGGTACCGGCAACCGGTCTAAGAATTCAAGATAGACCGGCGGCACTGCTCCCGGACAGAACACGGTTACACGGTCATATTCGTTTTCAATTCCGCAGCTTTTCGCTTTATCAAAAATCTGGCCGAACGACTCCAGATAGGACGCGACGTTTTCGTCCGCCAGACGTCTCCACAGTTCTCGCTGCCACTGCGGTTCATTCTTATTAACAGCTTTCGCCGGATTTTTCTGCCACGCTTGCAGAAGCTCAGGACGGTAGACCTGATAGTCGTCATACATCGCCGCCAGTGTCGTCGCCAGCCCGAAGCGCCGCCAACCGGATTCCTGTCCAGCCAGATACGCCCGCAACGGTTCAAACACCGGATCATCGCCAAGCCCGTCCAGCATCCGGTATAGCCGCCACGCAAATCCGTCGCAGGATGCCGGATGCGTTTGCGGCTTTCGTTTTTCATCCGCCACCGTACTCATCCGGTGCAGCCAGTCGTTGACAAAGACATTAATATAATGAACCTGCCAGCAGGCGCGAACCCGCATCGGATTCTTACTGCGCAGATCGAGCGCAAGATACTGGCGCAACCACGACTCGGTCAAGCCGCTTCCGACAACCACGCACTCTGGCCGCAACGGATCACGCCGCCCGTGTGCAAGCCACTCGGCAACGTGGTCAGCCAGCTTGTTCATCTGACTCGCACAAACCAGCTCCACATCCGTCTCCCGTTGTGGCTTCCGCATGATCCCGGTTCAAGAAAACAATATCATCAACATGTATAACATTGTGAAGAAACCGAGTTTTTTCGCAAGCGGTTTCCGACCGCTTCATGAAGAACACTCTGTCGACCAACCACTCATCCCATTTGCCGACCTAAAAAAAGAGGCAGCGCAACATGTGCGCCACCTCTTTTCGTTTTCTGTTTCGCCTGAGGATCATACACTCAGCCGTTGTCGAAGCTGTGGCTTACCGCCAGCTTCAGATTCACCCTCACACGCCGGGGATGTAGCCTTCGTTCTTGGTGTGGGTGTACTTGGCGATCTCTTCGCGGGTCGCTTCGCCGGAGTTGGATTCTTCCTGAGCCTTTTCGAGGATCTCGCGCTTGATCTGTTCAGGATCAGCACCGGTGGTTGCACGCAGCGACAGGCCGATCTTGCGTTCGTCTGTATCGACGTTGATCACCATCACGGTGACTTCCTGACCGACTTCGACCACGTCTTCCGGCTTTTCGATCTTGTTGTCCGACAGCTCGGAGATGTGCAGCAAGCCTTCGAGTTCGTCTTCCAGCGCAACAAACGCACCGAAGTTGGTGAGCTTGGTGATCGTGCCCTTGACGATGTCGCCGGGGTGATACTTGTCCGGAATATTGTTGTCCCACGGGTTGCGCTCAAGCTGCTTGAGGCCGAGGGCAACGCGCTTGCGTTCCTGATCGACCGACAGTACCATCGCGCTGATGCTGTCGCCCTTGTTGAGCATTGCCGACGGATGGCTGATCTTCTTGGTCCAGCTCATGTCGTTGACATGCAGCAGGCCGTCGATGCCTTCTTCCAGTTCGATGAAAGCGCCGTAGTTGGTCATGTTGCGCACGGTGCCGCTGACGGTGGAGCCGACCGGATACTTTTCGACTACCTGCATCCACGGGTTTTCTTCCGTCTGCTTGATGCCGAGGGAAAGTTCCTGCTTGTCCTTGTTGATGTCGAGAACCACGACTTCAACTTCGTCACCGACCGAGACAACTTCCGACGGGTGGTTAACCTGACGCGTCCAGCTCATTTCGCTGACGTGGACAAGGCCTTCGATGCCATCAGCCAGCTTGACGAATGCGCCGTACGGCATGATGTTGACAACCGGGCCCTTTACGCGGCAGCCGACCGGGAAGCGCGATTCGATTTCGTCCCACGGGTTTTCCTTGACCTGCTTGAGGCCGAGAGAAATGCGTTCGCGGTCGAGATCGTAATCGAGAATCTTGACTTCCAGTTCCTGATCGATCGAAACGACTTCCGACGGGTGGTTGATCCGGCCCCAGCTCATATCGGTGATATGCAGCAGGCCGTCGATTCCGCCGAGGTCGACAAACGCGCCGAAGTCGGTGATGTTCTTGACCACGCCCTTGCGGACTTCGCCCTTGACCAGGCCCGACAGGACATTCGACTTCTTCTGTTCGCGCGCTTCTTCCATAACTTTGCGGCGGGACAGAACGATGTTGCGGCGTTCCTTGTCGATCTTGATGATCTTGCATTCGAGGTCGCGGCCGACAAAGTCGCCAACGTCTGCGATGCGGCGAATGTCGACCTGACTGGCTGGCAGGAATACCGGAACGCCGATATCGACGAGCAGGCCGCCCTTGATCTTGCGGATAGCACGACCCACGACAACGTCGCCGACATCGTACTTGTCCATAACGCGTTCCCAACCGCGGATACGGTCAGCTTTACGCTTGCTCAGCAGAATTTCACCTGCTTCGTCATCGATTTCTTCTACAAAGACTTCAACGGTTTCGCCAACCTTCGGGAAACCTGTGTCGAGGAAGTCGGCCAGAGGAACGAGACCTTCAGCCTTGTACTTGACGTCGACAATGACATCGTCTTTATCAATCCGGGTGACGATCCCGCAGATGATGCTGCCGGTTTCGAACGGCGCAACGCCTTCGAGATAGTCGGCTGTGCCGGCTTCGCCCATGATGCGTGCGACTTCCTTCTCCAAATCTTCGCTGGAGATTGCACTGTTCACAATTGCATAACGACCTGGTCTTACCATAATGGTTCTCCTTTGGCGGCTTTTCTGCAATCGCCCTTCTTTGCGGTTCGGCTAGGCTTGATCAGCCATCGCACATGCTCCGCAATCATAGGCGTGGCAGTCTGCCACCTTCCTCCCGTAGCCTGACCCCATGTCAAGACGGGCATTGTACTGCAGCACACCGCCAGTATTCGGTTGCCGCAGGACGTGAAAAAAACAGACGCCGTTCCACCGCGGAACGACATCGAAGAGTCATGATCATACGCCAACCCATATAAAAATCAAGGGGTTTCCATGAAAATCGCCACCAGTTATCCACAGGTTTTGCACACGGTAATGATCAGGCTCATCAAAATATTGCGGCTGCCCATGATTTCGCTCCTTTTGGTTCATTCTACAAGATATAGAAAGGAATGTCCGACCTTCAATTATGAACGTAACTGTTTTAAAAATATACACTTGTAGGGTTTTTGCAAAGAAGCGTTGACAATAATTCAACACATGCTACAATACGTGCGCAATAACGGTACGGTATTGCAGGGGAATCAGGAGCAAAGAAATGCCGATTTCATTTCTGAAAAACTTACTTGGAAGTAATAAAAAAGAGGTTCTCATTCTTTCAGCAGATGCAGATGACAGAAAATCACTGCGGATGTATCTTGAGCATATGAGCTGGACGGTTCGGGCTGCGGAATCGATGACAGAGGGCACCCGTGTGTTTTCAAAGCTTGAGTCTCTTGACCTTCTCTGCATCTCCGCCAAAATTGGCAAAGAAAGCGGCATTCAAATTGTGCGGGAACTTCGCAAAGAGAGGAAGTTCCGTCAGCTTCCTGTTCTCGTGATCAACCCGTTTGTTTCCGCGAGCGATCAGGATAAGATCCAGAATATGCTACTCAAGAGTGCTGTGATTGCTCCGCCGTTTTCAACCAAGTCGCTCAGTGAAGCGATTGTTCAAGCAACCGGCAATAATCCGCGTGGCAGCCGTCGCCAAAAAGCAGCTACTGTTTAAAGCAGATTTTTGCTGTGCGAAATGATTCCAGTTGAACTGAAAATTCGCATCAGCTCTGTTTTCTGAATCGTCTTTATAAATAATATGCCTTCATGTCGAGTGAATCGGGATGAAGGCATATTTTTGATTTGAGCTGATTTTTAATGAAGAGGAATTGACAAAGGGGGGCAAGATCGTTACTGTATAACGATTCCTAATTTCAGCGCAGTGGATTGTCGTGTAAAGCGTACGATTTCTGTCATGGCACTAAGATCTGATTAGAAAAAACCGGGGAGTGGCTCAGCTTGGTAGAGCGGCTGCTTTGGGAGCAGCAGGCCGCAGGTTCGAATCCTGTCTCCCCGACCAGAATGGACTGAGAGCCCTTTTGACAGAATGTCGAAGGGCTTTCTTATTGTCATACAAAGGTTTGCATCAACAAGAGAAAAGTTCAAACAGAGAATTTCCAAGATCCTGCGCTTCTCCGGTATTTCTGCGCTAACCCATTTATCCTTAAGTTGTTGTGAAAGTTCAAACACTTTGAGCGCAATGTCGGCGTTTTCCGACTGTTGGCGTCCGTGTGCTTTGATCTCCAGTTCAAGCCGATCCTGACGGTCACGCAGATCCGTGTCCTTGTCGGCAAATGTCTGTTCATTAATTTCATCCACCAGCCGGAGGTTGAGGAGCCTGTCACGTTGCTGCTTCACAGTAGTGAGTTGCCGCTTGATCTCGTCAAAGCATTCTGAGTGAAGCCGCTGGCCGTCTTTGGTCTTGGCTTGCAGTACCTTGACGATCCATTTGCGCACAGATTCGTCTTTCACCTTGATCTGGTCAAACAGGTTCAGAATTACGGCATCAAAGGCTGCCTCTTTGATCCTGTGGCGCGGATGGTCGTTCTTTGTGTAGTTGGCGCAGCGATAGTAACGGTACTCTCTAATCCCTGCCTTGGTGTTCTTTTGTTTGATCTCCACGACGACAGGGCTGCCGCAGAACGCACACTTGACCATACCACCACCATAAACGCTGTCGTGTGCATTGTAGTTCTTATCGCCAAGCAAGACTTGCACGCGGTCGAAGGTGGAGCGGTCAATAATCGCTTTATGCGTTCCCTTGTACAATTGCCCGTGATACTTCAGATCGCCAATGTACGCGCGGTCGCGGAGGATGTTGTAAACTTTGCTCCGGGTGAAATCCGGCTTGCTGTCGCTCCAGATGATGCCCTCGTGATCCAGCACGCGACGCACACCATCAACGGTGTGATCATGAAACGCATACAGCTCAAAGATGCGCTGCACCTTCCTGCAGTTCTCAGGATGCACTTCGACAATGCTGCGCCCGTCAATACGGACATTGCGATAACCGAACGGAGCTTTACCGGAGAAGAGACCGGACTTGACGCGCCGATCCATGCCTTCCTTCACATCAACGCTCTGTTGCTCGGTGTAGAAGCTTGCCATGTTGGACAGGATGCGGCGTTGCAGCTTTCCGGCTGGCGTGTTCTCTGTAGGTTGGGCAACATACACGCACGCAACGCCATGCTCTTCTTCCAGCCGTTCCAGTTCGACATAATCAAAGAGGTTTCGGGCGGCACGGTCGACCTTATAAAAGAGAACTGCGTCGAGATCCTTGGCGTGATCTTTTGCATACGCAAGCAGCTCTTTGAAGGTTTTGCGCTCATCTTTCTTGCTGGCAGTCTCTGCGATACGGAACAGTTTGACGATCTCGCCGTCCGTGCGTTCAGCATAACGCGTGAGAGCCTCTTCCTGCACATCCAGCGAAAAACCTTCGCGTTCCTGTTCACGACTCGACACTCTGGCTAGGGCAAGGTAGTGTTTCATCATTACTCCACTTCATTGATGCTTGACTTTGAACGCAATGCCAATTTTGCCATAACAAATGAATAGATGAGTAGAAGGGTTATCGGAATAAAAAGTAACGTTGTATATTCATCGATTGAATTTCGCGCCAAATAATAAGCAGATAAGTCGAGATGCTGCTGTTCTAACTCGTAGTACACAGGACGCAGAAAGACATATCGAAAGGACATCACAATTCCAATAGACAAAAACAAAATGACCGGTAAAAGGTATATGAGGATTTTTTTTATTGCAGCCATATATTTTCCGCCTATTGCAACACATCAACTAATCGCCCGAATGACTGCAGGATGTCGATGGCGTCCTGTTCCGACAACTTCTCATTATAGTACGGTTGCCATGTTCGCAAGGTTTCTTTGACCAAATCCGGAGTAATCCATGCAGAAAGTTCAACCTGTGTCCAGTCTGTCTGTTTTTCAGCGGACATCGCGGTGCTTTCAGCGTCGGATTGATCGATCCCCTCGGCACCAGCCCCTGCCGTGCAGTGGCGATGGCCGGCGCGTCGGGGATCAATTGCAGAAACCGACTCGGCTTTGATCAGGCTCTGTGCCTGCTGCAAACTATCAGGCGTTTTGCTGCGCATGCGAATCTTCCTGCTGCTGCGGAACCGGCCAGCCCTTCTCAATCGCCTTGACCGTAACGCGCTCTGTAAACGCGGTGCCTGCCCAGTCATCACTCAGGCGTTTCAGAATCGCCCGCAGTGTTTGAACTGAATCGGTGTAGCTCCACAAGGCTGCCAGCGTTTCGACATAGCTGCGAATCCGCGTCAGATACCACGACTGCTGATCCTTTGACAGAAACGGCAGTTCATCCCTTTTAATGCGCGACTTGCTGACTTCAATCTCCTTCAGCACTCAATCAGGAATTTCTGAAATAATTGAGCTATCTGGTGACGAATCCATACGGACCTAGAGGGCGTTCTCAATTAGTCTGAAGATCATTGCCTTGAATGTCGATCTATTAGGTATCAATTTTTACCGAAAAAGGGATTCCCATGGATCGCTTGATGATTTCAGACGCACAATGGCAACAGATCGAACCTCATCTGCCCGCAAAACAAGC
>QKHZ01000246.1 GCA_003249795.1 bacterium
CATGCCACCTCCTATTTTTCCTTACCACAGCGCACGACTGCCGCCTCCGATATAGTCCAAACGCTGGATCAATTACCCCTTAAAACAGTCCTTCACTAACGTAAGGTTTTTACTATATCCGAGAAGCCTTTGCGACTCAATGCTTATCCTTGCGCATTCGGCCAGAATCGCAGTGCAAAAAAAAGCCCTATCCATAAAAAACGCCACCGCAAACAGCGGTGACGCATTTTTATTCTGAAAATCAGTAGCAATAAAACCGCTTATTTTCCGAGTTCAGCGCGGATATCGGCGATCATCTTTTCCATGCGGTGGCCGTATTCAACATACATCGCGAATTTCTTTTCCTCGTCTGAGGTTACTGACGGATCATGGAAGACAGCGCCGAGGTGCGGCTCGATCGAGATACCACCGTCATATCCGGAAGCAATCGCGTCTTTGACAATCTTCACGACATCGCCTTCGCCTTCGCCTGCATACGTGAATTCCATCTGCTTATTTTTGCCGCCTTCAATTTCAGGATGCCAGATGCCGTCCTTGATGTGGATATAAACGATGCTGTCTTTAACCTTGCTGTAAAACTCCCATGC
This sequence comes from bacterium, assembly GCA_003249795.1. GTDB lineage: Bacteria > Planctomycetota > SZUA-567 > SZUA-567 > SZUA-567 > SZUA-567. The sequence continues at coordinate 588 of QKHZ01000246.1, forward strand.
CGACTGTTTCGGGTAAGGCTTGGCCTTGCTGCGATCGTCAGTAAAAACGGGGTTGCCGGTATCAAACACCAGCTTCAGATCCGGCACGGCATCAAGCAGGCGCAACGTGTGTTCCGGGCTCATCCCGCCGTAGTTCATGCAGTTTTCATGCACCGGCTGGATACCTGCATCCAGATACATCTTGGTGAACTCCTTAACGCGGCGGAAGCGCTCTGCATCCATCTGGTCGTCAAGTTCGGTTTCACCGTCTGTCAGCACCGCATAGCTCATCACGCGGATTAACTTTGTGCCCAGCTTCTGCATACGCGGAATGGAGCGTTTGACCACTTCGAGCGTCTTTTCAAACGGATCGGTGATCTGGCACGCCCAATTAGCAACAGTCGAGCCGAAGCAGTTAATCCCCACGCCTGCTGCGGCCAATTTCTCACACACCACTTCAAACTGGTTATCCGGAATGTCATGGATATTGATGCCATCGATATTGCGCGATTCGATATCCTTCCAGCCGAGTTCTTTTGTTGCGCGAATCTGTGCGTCAAGCCCAACACCTGCCTCATCGGCAAAACCGGTCATATACATCTACAGTTTCCTTTTCTGTCTTGATCCAAATTTATCAGAATCACTCACTCAACAATTCAGAACGTCTTGCTCATATCAGCGGCTTTGGCTTCCACGACTACCTTCTCAAACTTCGAAGTCGCAATCCGCGCCTTGATTTCCTTTTCAAACGCGGTCGCGTCAATCGGGAAATCCACCCACCCGTCTGTCCAGCTTGAAAGCATCATCGCATTCGACAGCATCAGACTGCGGATCCCTTCTTGACCCTTGGCAACAAGCTCGCCCTTGCCCCGAATCTTGGCGGCAAACGCGGCCATGATCTTTTCGTGCTGGCTGGCACCGCTATCAGCAGACACCGGAATATCGCAGACCCATGTTTCCGGAGGGGTGAATGTTTCCGGAGTCGTTTTGCAATATTCTGCAACCGGAACCACCGCGCGTGTAAATGTCAGCTTGCCGCCTTCCATCACGAGCTTGCCGCGGTCACACGCGATTTCGAGACGGTTTGAACCCGGAGCTTCACCGGTCGTCGTAATCAGCAGACCTGTCGATCCGTTTTCAAATTCCATATAGGTCGTCACATCGTCTTCGACTTCGATGTTGTGATACTTGCCGAATGCGCAGAACGAGCGCAGGCGTTTGGGAAGACCAAACCACCACTGCATCAGGTCAAGGTTGTGCGGACACTGGTTGAGCAACACGCCACCGCCTTCACCGCGCCAGGTCGCGCGCCAGCCGCCGGAGTCGTAATACCGTTGCGTGCGGAACCAATCGGTAATCGTATAGCAGAAGCGGCGGATTTCACCCAACTCGCCCGATTCGATCAGGCTCTTGAGCTTCTTGTGCATGTTCAGCGTGCGCTGGTTGAACATGATCGCAAAAACGCAGTCCGACTTGTCGGCAGCCGCATTCATTTTCTCGACTTCAGCCGTATAGACACCGGCCGGCTTTTCGCACAGCATATGCAGGCCTTTTTCAAGACCCTTAATCACCAGCTCCACGTGGCACGGATGCGGAGTTGCGACAATCACGGCATCAATTTTGCCGGAGCCAAACAGCGCCTCAGCCGTATCAAACACAGGCAGGTCGCTGCCGAAATTTGTGGCCGCCTCTTTCAGCTTTTCCGGATTGCTATCAGCAACCGCACCAAGCACAGCGCCGTCGACCTTTTTATTGAACAACGACTTGGCATGGCACATCCCCATATTCCCGAGACCGATGATCCCGATTTTTACCGCATCTTCTGACATGGCTTCCGACTCCTTTTTTTCTTGCCGTCGCGCAATGGTGTCGCCTCAATCCATCGCGCAAATTCCATACCCATCACTATGCCCTCTGCGTGATGGAAAAGCAAGGCTCAGAAGGAACCTTCATGTGTGATATCCGAACATTTATTCGCTCTCGGTTTATATTTCACCGGTAATCGTTGATTTTTCCCATGTTCAGAATGCGCATTCCGGACACAACGGCCTGCCCTGATGCTCATGCGCTTCCCAGCTCTGGAGGCAAGATAATTCCACCGGCACTTCGGTAATCCGACGGACTCAGTCCCATGCGCTTGCGAAACAGGCGGGTGAAATGGCTGAATGAGTTGAACCCGATCTCGTAGCCGATAGCGGTTACCGGCATCGTACTCTCCCGCAAAAGATCGGCCGCCCTCTGGAGCCTAAGTTCAGTCAACCGCTCGATCAGGGTCTTTCCCGTGCGCGCACGGAACACCCGCGCCAGGTGCGTCGGACACAGGTGAACAACTCCGGCAATATCCTCGCGCGTAATCCGCAGCGACAGGTTATTACGCAGATACGCCTCAACCTGACGCACGAGTTCATCCTGTTTCGGCAGGTTCTGCACTGACAGCCGCGTGCGGGTCTGGCCTGAACTGACATGCCGCACAAGCCCGATCAGAATCCGCACCAGAAGCGCATTTACCAGTAAATCGGTATCACTCTGCCCCGGTGTACGCAGCTCCTGCGCAAGTGCGGTCAGATCCGGCAACAACTCCGGCGGCATTGTCAGTTTGCGGTTGGCCAGCGGGTTCAGTGTCAATCCGTTGTTGATAAAATTCGCATACAGATACGTCGGCGCCCGCCCGTGGCAATACCGGTCACGCACAACCCCTGGCGCAACCAGCATCACATCATTGGGGCCGAGTAGATGCGGCGTACCGCCAACGACACTTTTCACCCCACCCGAAAGCACACAGTATAGCTGCCACTGGATATGCACATGATCAGGGATCGCATAAGAGCGGTCGACTTCCTGCAGGATAATACTGTTGATCCGGATCGAGTCCATCGCCGGTTCCTCTTGCCGCCTTAACGCTGAATCAGACGACGTTATCTAAAAGTCAGCATGACCCGGAACGCGCGGGTACGGGATCACGTCGCGGATATTGGCCATGCCGGTCATATACTGCACCATCCGCTCAAAGCCGAGGCCGAACCCCGCGTGCGGCACGCCGCCAAACCTGCGCAGATCCATGTACCAGACGTAATGCTCCGTATCCAGCCCGCACTCGTTCATCCGCATTCGCAGAACATCGATTCTGTCCTCACGTTGCGAGCCACCGATCATCTCGCCCACTTCCGGCACCAGCACATCCATCGCCCGCACCGTCTTTTCATCATCATTCAGATACATGTAAAACGCTTTGATCTGGCGCGGATAGTCAGTTACTACCACCGGCCCGCCGACATGTTCTTCAGTCAGATACCGCTCGTGCTCGCTTTGCATATCCATGCCCCAATGCACCGGGTACTCAAAATCTTTGCCCGACTTCTCGAGCGCGGCGATGGCTTCGGTATATGGCATCCGCACAAACGGCGTGTCGATCGTCTTCTGCAAGCGCGCGATCACACCGGGCTGAATCCGCTGGTCGAAAAACTCGAGGTCATCCGCGCAGTCATTCAGTACCGTCTTGAAAACACTTTGCAGAAAAGCTTCAGCCATCTCCGCATCGCCCGATAAGTCACAGAACGCCATCTCCGGCTCAACCATCCAGAACTCCGCCAGATGCCGGCTGGTGTTTGAATTTTCCGCGCGGAAGGTCGGGCCGAAGGTGTAGATGTTTTTCAGCGCAAGCGCGGCAGTTTCACCCTCCAGCTGACCGGATACGGTCAGATGCGTCAGTGTTCCGAAAAAATCCTGCGACCAGTCGACCGCTCCTTTTTCCGTGCGCGGCGGATTTTCCGCATCGAGTGTACTGACCCGGAACATCTGCCCCGCACCTTCGCAATCGCTTGCGGTAATGATCGGGCTGTGCAACCAGATAAAACCGCGGCTCTGAAAAAAGTGATGGATCGCACGCGATGCAGCATTGCGCACCCGCATCAACGCGCCGAACGTATTCGTCCGCATCCGCAGGTGTGCTTTGGTGCGGAGAAATTCAAACGAATGTTGCTTCTTCTGTAGCGGATAGTCGTCTTCCACCCATCCGGTGACATTGACTGACGACGCCTGCAGTTCTACTGACTGCTTTCCGCCGGGGCTTTCTGACAACACCCCACTCACAATCACCGAGCAACCCGTCACCAGCTTTTTCACTTCCGATTCAAAGTTGGCAAGCTCAGGCGAAACGACAACCTGCAAATCCGCGAAACACGAACCGTCGCTGACCGCCAGAAACGTCACATTCTTGCTGTGCCGCGCGCTTTTGACCCACCCGCGGACTTCGATTTCCGTTCCGGCCGGTTTTGTGAGAATGGTTTTGACAGTAAGTTGCGTCATCGGATTCATGTGTACGATTCCTATTCCAATCATTTCAGAGGATCGGTGGTTTTCAATGTGATGAAACAGAGTGTAATCAACTCACCGGTTCAGCGCAATCCTCTGCCTGTTCTTCTGCAATCAATCGTTGGTTATTTTATTAAATGACTTCGGTCTGTTTTCCTGCCATAAAAAAACCGGCCTCGCGCCACATCAGCGACTGAGACCGGATTCAATTTCTGATCACGCAGGAATTCTCGTTCTATCCCGTTCATTCCTATTCGTTATGCGCTTTATTTATACGCCGTCAGCAGGAACACGGTAAACTCGTTTTCCTCACCGTCCGGTGTTTCGCGGTACAGCGTCATCAACGCACGCGAATCGGTGTGTGAATACCCCGCCTCGCGCAGACACTTTGAAAGCGCCTTGCGGCAGAACCCGTTGTGCGGCACCGACTCTGTGCGATGAAACGATCCGTCTTCTTCATCCAGATCCGCAATACAGAAGCGTCCGCCGTTATTTGTCATCTGGTAACATTTTTTCAGAACAGCCTGCAGATCTTTGACATGGTGCAGGGTCATCGACGTCAGGATCACATCATAACCGGATTCCAGCGGTTCGTCCTTTTCCAGATCCAGCAACACGGCTTTGACGTTTTTCATTCCCTGCCGGTATTCCGGCGCGTTCAGTTTTTCCTGCATTTCCTTGATCATGCCGGTCGAGCTGTCGGCAGCAACCAGCTCCTTGACCTCAGAAGCGATCTTCATACTGAGCAGACCCGTACCACAGCCATACTCAAACACACGCGCCTTCGGATTCAATACCCCCAGATCCCGAAGACTCTTTGCCAAGAGTTCCGCACGCTCATGATGACGCGCTTGCTGGTCCCAAGTGACTGCTGCTGCATCAAATTGATTCATGTGGTTCCCCCCACAATTGTCCTGACTTGTGTTCTCCACGTATGTTCTTCCCTGACTTCTCTTCTGTGGTTGGCCAACGCTACGCTGTTTTATTCAGACGCAACCCGCCAATCCGTCCCCGCACGTGGTCTACAAGCCACCCCCGAAAACTTTCAACCAAAACCGTACGCGCAATCTCAATTACCACAAGTAAACTAGAAGATCGTATCACTCTGGAGCCCACTGCTTCCGCGACAGGATACAGATAAACGCCATAAACCAATTATACACAACTTCGCGCCAGATTTCGACTGTTCCCCAGAGCGACCTATATAATAAATATAAATCACACTATACAGGTCTGCAAGTCAAAACCCGTATCAACTTACACCAGATTTGCAGAACAAAGCCTGCATCGACACTTTGCGAATATTGTAAACAAAATTGACTCTGAGTCCAGAGAATTTGCCGAACATTTTTTTTCGGGTAAACTTATTCTAGGGCATGATTAGGCTTGCCGGACGCAGTTACGCAGAGTTTTCTTGGTCTCTTTCATTACGTTCGGCGTGGGACAGGAAAGGGGAGCCAAATGAAAACTGTTCTGATACCAATCGATTTTTCCGATGTCAGCGAGCGTTTGCTGCAGACAGCAGCAGACTGGTCACGTGAAATGTCGCTGTCGGTGATCCTGCTGCATGTGGTCGAACCTTATTACGACGCCATCGGCTATTACCCCGAAGTCCAACCCGTCTGGCCGGTTCCGATTCTGCACACAGGCGAAAGCATCCTGCAGGAGCGGCAGAATAAGCTGCATGCCTTTGCCTCGACCTACACCGACCAGTTGCCTGATATCGACTGCCGGGTGCGTCTGGGGATGCCAGCCGAGGAGATTGTCAACTGTGCAAAAGAGACGCATGCAGACCTGCTCTTGATCGGCAGCCATGGGCATGGCGCACTGTATCACCTGATTCTGGGCGATGTCAGTACCGACGTGATGCGCAACGCCCCGTGTCCGGTGATGATTGTGCAAAGCAGAATCGCCGCTGAAGGCGCTGGGGCAGAACACGCGCATGAGGCCGCAAGCGATGCAATGCCACAACAGGCGCTCGGATAACGCACGCGACGGCAACTTCCGCAAGCAAATCACCATCCCTTTTCATCCACAAACCGGCTAACCGGTTTGATCTGATGGTTTGTTTTTAAAGAAAATTATCGCGATTGTATTCCGATTCGATTGTGGCACGAGAATGTAATACTTACGATTCCATAGTACTTTTCGCCAGCAGTAGACCGACTGCAAAAATACTTAAAATGAATTCAATCGCATATAATGCATTGATTCTATTCTCTGTGTGATAATAGGGTGGATAAAACCGAAAGATTCTATTTTTCTCACAGTCAATCGCATTATATTCCTCTTGAGAAATCTCCTCACCGGAGTTTTTCCGTTTTTCCAAAGCCGCGGTTTTGTCTTCAAGCGCTTTCATCAAAGCATCACGCTCTTTGGCCTTCGCAAGTCCTTCTTTTTTGATTTGCATTGTGGAATAATGGATTCCCCCTACAGCTAACAGCAGAAGTATCGAAATGGCTATCTTCAGATGATTCCCTCCGACCTGAATATTTCCACCGGGTATGGTTTGCCATACTTTCTTATGAGATAAATAGATAGTAGCCACTAACGAGGAAACAGGAGTTACCAGAATCGTGTACCATGCAGCAAAAAAAGCATAATAATCCAGCGGATTGCCTCCACTGATATCAAGATTCCCAAAATAGAGCACACCAAGGGAAGCTAATATCAGAAGATTAAAGACCAATAGATATTTACAAAATGTAATCATGAAAGAGTTCCGCCGTTTTGCCCTTACTGGCAGCATAACGTAATGCGATTCTCTTTGCAACGGCAATGTCGATGCGCGCGCGGTCACAAGCCTCAGTCAACACATTAAAACAGCGCGATCGACTGCTGGCGGTAGGTGGTTGGCGAAAGGCCGCTGACCTGTTTGAACTGTCGCGAAAAGGTAAAGCCGTCACTGTATCCAAGCTCTGCGGCAATCTCTTTGACCGACAGGTTACTCTCGCGAAGTAACTGTCGGGCTTTGGTCACCCGCGCGCGGATGCGGTACTCAGCCGGACTCATCCCGGTTTCTTCGGCAAACAACCGCCGCAGATGCCGCGGACATATCCTCTCATCTTCAGCAATCGACTCAAGCGAAACCCGCTCTTGCGGATTCA
>QKHZ01000087.1 GCA_003249795.1 bacterium
AGACAAAAGCGGGAATATCGTTGTTCCTGCAGCCGACAGCGGCATCACGTTTTTAATGACCCATGTGTTTAAAGTGCCGACGTATCAGGGACAGATTTCGTTTTTTATTCACAGCGCCGCAAGCACAGAGTTCTACACCAACGGTAAAAAACTGGGCGGGCGCTATGATCCGGACAAACAGCTCTTTTCCGGCAAAGCATGGAGTTATGAGCTGAAAAACGGCGTCGGCCGTTTACTGGTTGCCGTGCCCTCCTCAGACAAACCGCAAACACTCGGCATCAGAACCGATCTCATGAAAGAAAACCGGATTCTGGCTGAAATTCCGGAAAGCATGGATCCGACGTTCCACGCCGGAAGCTGGCCGTCAGTTGAAATCACAAACGGAATCGTGACGGCTTCGGTCGCGCTGCCGGACAATAACACAGGCTATTACCGCGGTAACCGTTTCGAGCGCGGCGGAATCATCACCGATCTGAGCGCAAACGGAATGACCTACTTCCTGACCGCGCCAAAGCCGCATCAGCCGTTTGAAAGCGGAAAATGTTGCGGGCCATGTGAGGAGTGGTTCGATGCTCTTGGCTATGATGAATTCAAACCCGGCGATCCATATCTAAAAATCGGCGTCGGACTCTACGAGCGCACCACGCATCCGCCGCATTGCTGGTACTATCCGTACTGGCCGCTGAAGATGTTTGAATGGAAAACCGAAACCGCAAAAGACCGCATCACGTTTTCACAGGAAGTCGAGCCTGTCGGCGGCTATGGCTACCGCTATGTCAAGCGGCTGATCCTTGTTCCGAATGAACCGGTGCTGCTGATTGAACACGAACTGACAAATACTGGCACCAAAATAATCGACCGCACCCAGTACGCACATAACTTCACCGCTGTCGGCGGGAAAAGCCCTTCTGACGGAACACAGTTGACCTTTGATTTTGACCCGAACATGACAAAGGAAACGAAAAAAGTCGGAACACTTACAGGCAAAACATTTACATTGGAAACAACCCCTGACCCGAATGCGCTCATGCAGTTTGTCGGCTGGCCTGCTGCACCAAACGGACGCGCCGCCGTTACGATTCAAAATCCGGCAAGTTCGGCCGCCCTGCGTATCGAAGGCGATATGACTCCGGTTGAAATGACCGTCTTCATCGATCCGCGGCAACTCTCGTGCGAACCCTTTTACCGGATCGTCGCTGAACCCGGCAAAACAGTTACGTGGACACGCAAATACAGCTTCTTGAAAAAATAAGCAGCTTTACAGCTACATCAAACAGCCCGCATCTGGCCCCGCGCTGGATGCGGGTTTGTTTTTTTCATATTTTTTAGATAAAACGATGACTGCAACCTTGTTTGAATAAAGCAGATCCATACAATAACAACCATTGACGGCGGGCACGGTTTACACGATACTTTCGGCATTGTTGTCCGGCATGAACACAGGAATGTGTTTTGCCGCACGGAAATCGGATCGGGTTTTGGAATTTCTCAGGCAATCGGGCGGACCCCTCTATGCGGATCTACTTGGCAGCCCCAGTCTTCACCCAGGTGCAACGCGCCTGGAACCGGAAACTGGCTGATGCCATTAAAGACGCATTTGAAGAAGCAACGCTGATTTTACCGCAGGACTTCCGGACAGAAGGCACGTATAACAATCCGAAAAACTATGGCGTCCTGTTCCGGCAGTGCACGGCGCAAATTCAGAGATGCGATGTCCTGCTGGCGGTTCTTGACGGAAGTGATGTCGATAGCGGAACAGCATTTTCGATCGGGATGGCGCATGCGCTTGGCAAAACCGTCATCGGCATCCGCACCGATTACCGCCCCGGAGCCGACCACGGCGTCAACCTGATGTGTTCGCGCGCGTGCCGGTATCTGATCCGGGAATTTTCGTTTCAGGAAGACCCGACGGTAGTGACCCATGCAGTGATCCGCCGTCTACGTAAAATTTCGCCCCGTAAAAAGGAAACCAACGGATGAGCCGCCACGAGATGCCAATCACTCTCTCGGAAAAAGAGCTGCGCGATATGCCGTCAGATGCGCTGGTCGAGAACTTTCTCAAGCTGCAGAACGCATACATGTCGCTTGCTAACTCCGTCGCGTTTTTCCGGCGGCAGCTGACCCTGATGCAGGAGCAGACCCTCTACAGCGGAAAAATCGCCGACCTTGCCCGCCGCGTCAACACAGGTGACCTCTCCACGATGGCCGAGATCGCTGTACACGATGTATCGGGGCTTTTTGATTGTGAAAACGCATTCCTGTATCTGGTCGACCACGAAACGGGACTGCTCACGCTCAAGCGCTCGGAACCAGAAGGGTGCAAGATTCCGGCGTTTGACATGAACAGCGATGACGATGTCATGATGGTGCATTTCCTGAATCATCACCGCGAACCGGTCGTTCTCACCTCGCTTGCCGAATACGAAAACGAAACCGGCAAAACCCTGCGGCTGACTGTGGCCGACGAAATGCTTGAAGGCGGCGCGCTCTTGTGCCCTCTGATCGGAGGAGCCCTCTCACCTGAACCACTGATTGTCGGCGCATTGGTGATGACCGGAAAACCCGGCGGCTTCTCTTCTTCTGATGCAGACATGTCGATCCTGCTGTGCGAAATGCTGGCCACCGCCATCAGCCAATGCACGCTGCTTGAGCAGATGAGTTTGCTCGCTGAAACCGACGGGCTGACGCAGGTCTATAACCACCGGCATTTTCAACAGGAACTCGACCGCGCCATCGCCGCCGCACGCCGCTATCAGGAGCCACTTGGACTGCTGCTCATTGATATCGACCACTTCAAACGCTTCAACGATACCTATGGCCACCAGGCCGGTGACCATGTCCTGCGTGAAGTGTCAAAACTGATCCGGCAAAGCATGCGTGATCAGGTCGATATCGTCGCCCGTTATGGTGGCGAAGAGTTTGCCGTCATCCTGCCGCATACCGCGCTCTCGGGTGCAGCCATTGCAGCAGGTCGACTGCGCTCGTCAGTTGAGCGCCATCACGTGAAACTCGCAGGCGAAAATCTGCAGATCACCGTCAGTATCGGCGCAAGCGAATATAAAAATGTGCAAAGCAAAAGCGAATTTATCGGCGTGACTGACGACGCACTTTACCGTGCAAAACGTTCCGGCCGCAACCGTGTTGAACTTGGATAAAGACGGACGACTTCATGCCACGTACCCCGATCGGTGTTTTTGATTCAGGAATCGGCGGGTTTTCCGTCCTGCGCGAAATCCGCAAGATTCTGCCCACACAACCGCTCATTTATATCGCTGATCAGGCCAACGTCCCGTATGGCGAGCGCACGGGCGATCAGGTTCGCAGCTTCAGCCGTGCGATGACTTCGTTTCTGGAAAACGCAGGCTGCCGCGTGGTAGCCGTAGCCTGTAATACCGCATCGGCGGCGGCACTCTATACATTACGCGAAGAGTTTCCTCACCTGCATATCGTCGGCATGGAACCGGCACTCAAACCTGCGGCAAACTCCACCCAGACCAAAACCGTCGGAATCCTCGCCACTAACGGCACGTTTGAGGGAGAGCCGTACCGCAGGCTCAAGGAAAAATACGGCCACGGCATCCGGATTCTGGAAACACCCTGTCCGGGGCTGGCACGAATGATTGAAGAAGACAATCCGGAGATTTCTTCGCACCTGCGCGACTGGATCGAGCCGATGCTGGACGACAACGCCGACCGGATTGTCTTGGGCTGCACGCACTATCCGCTGGTGAAACATTTAATTTCATCCATTGTCGGAAACCGCGCACAGATTCTTGACCCGTCTGAAGCCGTTGCGCTGCAGGTCGGACGGATGCATGCACAACACAGTTCGGATACTGACTTGAATATTACACTTGCAGAAATGGCAAGCGTTACACTTTACACAACCTCTGATCCTGAAGTGATCCGGACAAAGGCAGAACAGCTTTTATGGCCGAAGATTTCCGCGTTACCACTGCGCTGGAACGGTAAAGTTCTGACGACCATCTGACACGCAGCACGTTGATTTCCCGAAACATTTTGTTACGGATGACTCAACCACCGGCTGATCACTGCAACGGATTGCAACACGCCTGTAGAAACCTTCTTTGTCAATCCCTGAATATTCTGTGTGTTACTGATATTTTTCGCAACCACTTCATTTTTAAAAATCCGCAGCAAAGATCTTTCTTCCGATAAAATGCCCTACAGTTTTGCCTCCCGCCACCGATTGTACTTGTAGACGCGGCGAATCACTCCAACGCAAAATATTGGATCACGTTACCGCAACTGATCGCCTGTATTAGGAATCTAAAAATATTAACCGCTGTGCTTGAGATAAAGATTTCATTTCCGCACTGCGGCAAGAAAAAACAGGAGTATTATTATGAGTATCGTAATCTTTGAACCGGATACAGTCACACGCGGCCATCTGCGCTGTCTGTGCGAGATGCTCGGACTCTCCTCGAAATCCGCCCACAATGACGAAGCGCTCTTTGACAGCCTCCGCCTCTATTCGACTCCACAGGGACGCTGGGCCGAATTCATGAGCCAGCACCCGTCTGAAAAGCCTGTCCAGGCCGTCCTCTTCGGACCCAATGTCAACGAACCCCTGCGCGATGCACTCTCAGTCAGTCTGCGCGCACAACTTCCGAAACTTGACCTGTACGCTCTGGCTGAACCCGGCGACACCATCGACCGCCGGTGGTTTAATACCGTGTATGCGTATCCGATGGGAATCGATGCGCTGCTTGGACAGCTCGCCCGCCGATATGGCAACGGTGTCCAATCGAGATTGTATGACATGGTCTGCGGCGGTTCGGCGGCCTGAATTTGTCAATCAATTTGTAGTTGCAATACCACGCCAATCTCTTCTTTTCTTCCTCGTTTTCTTCCTTTTCCAAATGGCCACGCAAGTGGCCGTTTTTGTTTCATGAATCCGCACGATATCACAGCCTGACAAAACAACTTCTTTCCTGTCAACAGATTACATATGAAACCGTCCTCCATATTCTTCTCTGATTGTAATTTTTCCTGAAAACGGTATACTGATTCGCTTGTCGAATTTGCCGGACTGCAGTTTGCTCTGTACGGTAAACCCGTGCCATATTTACACGTTGGCAAACTTTCAATCATTTAAAATAAGGCGGATGGTTTTCCTTCCGTATTGGTATCAGAAACCTATGTTGATCTTCGGACATTTTCATCTGGACTGGATCGAGGTGATGGGGCTTGTAGGCGAAGCGTTGTTCTTCGCACGGCTCTTTGTGCAATGGACTTCAAGCGAAGCGGCAAAGAAACCGGTTCTACCGGTCAGCTACTGGTACATGTCACTGGTCGGCTGCCTGATCCTGATCGGCTACGCGATCCTGATCGAGCGTCTGGCAGTGCTGCTACCGCAACTGGTGGGGATCTTCCTCTATTCACGGAACCTTCAACTGGAACTGCGACACAGAAAACACGAACTGTGGCGAAAATCGCAGGGATTCACCCAATCCGGCTACGAGTGGCCGACTGTATCGGTCATTATCCCCGCGATGAATGAGGAGTCGGTTCTTGCCGAAACATTACAGTCGCTACAAATTCAAACCTATCCGCACGACAAGCTGCAGATCATCGTCGCCTGTAACGGCTGCACCGACAGCACCGCACAGATTGCATATGACCACGGCGCAACCGTTATTGTCTCAGAAAAACAAGGTATGGCATTCGGTAAAAATTTCGGCGCACATGATGCAACCGGCGACTACCTGATCTTTCTCGACGCCGATACCTCGCTTCCGGCCAACGGCATCCAGATGATTATTGAGCAGATGGTCGTCCACGCGCAGGAAAACGGCTGCATCGCAACGGTCGAAGGACGGCCCGATCACGCCAGCCCGCTGGTGCGCGCATTCTATATGCTTGAAAACCGCGCATGCCGCAAAGCGCGGATGCACGCCCCGGGCGGAATTCTGGCCATGCAGAAAGCTGTTTATGGCAAGGTCGGCGGCTTTGACGAATCGATTCCGGTCGGCACCAACTCGAAGATGATCCAGGACGCAATCGCAACCGGCGCTGCGTATGTTTATGTAAACCAGACCGTCGCCAGCACCTCGATCCGGCGCTTTGCAAAGTCGGGGATCTTTGCCCAACGCAAACAGTGGGCGCGGATTCATGCGATGCTGGCAGTAGGCGACCACGAGCAGCTCATGCAGGAAAAATACGACGCAATCCGCTGAAGAGCAGTAGCAACAGAACATGTCTCTCAGTTAAAATAAACGCAGGGCGGTAAAACTACAACGCAAGTCATGAAGGACAAATGATGAATCACGAACGTGTATCGCAACTGATCCGTGAACTTCTGGTCGAACTGGGCGAGGATCCGGAGCGCGAGGGCCTGCGCGATACGCCGATGCGGGTGGCGCGCGCGTACGAATTCCTGACCAGCGGTTACAAACATGATTCAGCAGACGTTGTCGGACAGGCCGTGTTCGAGAGCGAAGTCAACAACATGATCATCAGCCGCGATATCGAGATCTACAGCCTGTGCGAACACCACATGCTGCCGTTCTACGGCCGCTGCCATATCGGCTATATCCCGAAGAAAAAGATTCTCGGTGTCAGCAAGCTCTCGCGGATCGTCGATTGTTACGCGCGCCGGCTTCAGATTCAGGAACGCCTCACCAGCCAGATTGCGCACGAAATCATGGATCTTGCCGATGCGGAAGGCGTGGGCGTTGTAATGGAATGCCGCCACCTGTGCATGATGATGCGGGGCGTGCAGAAACAGAACTCGGTAATGACGACCTCGTCCGTACTCGGTTGCTTCCGCAAAGAGATCGCAACCCGCGAAGAGTTCATGACGCTGATCGGCAAATGATTTTTTATTCCGGGGAGTCACTCAGATGCAAAAGGATTTTGTACTGATCCGGAAGCTGTTACAGTTTTTCGCCGACAAACCGGAACAACAGGTTATTACCGATCCAATCCAAATTGGTTTGTACGACTATAGCCATCGGGAAATTCTATATCATCTGGTTTTATTAACCCGAAACGGATTCCTTGACGGAACCATTACTATAACAGACGGGAAGCCAAAACAAATTTTAGACATTCAGATTTCAGCCTTAACTCTTCGCGGGCTAGAAATGCTTGAAAAATTACCTGTAGAAGATTCAGCAAAAATGCCTTCAGAAATAACAGTACAAATTGGTGAAGTTGTTGTTGAAACCGCATTAAACGTTGGCTGGAATTTAACAAGTAGTTTTCTTCATGGTTTAGTCGACGATATCAATTGAAACGCTATAGATGAATTGCTTATTGCGTCGTCAGCTCAGGAGAAAAGCAATGAATGGAATCTTTCGATTTCTTTTCAGGAACAGCCTTCTTCAGGTCGAAAGCCTGCTATCGTATATTATTCTTCTTTCGATCTTCGGAATTCTGTATGAAAAATGGCAATGCCTGTACGGCGTCGGAGTATTCGGGATCCTCGCAATCGTTCGCGTCTACAAGCTGAGAAAAATGGTTCAGAACAAACAAGTGCATTTATAATAACATTACCAAAAACCATCCATAGAACTTTAGGCAGAAAAAAAAGGGGAAGAGATGCGGTTTTGGCAGGAAATTGTCAAGGTTTTCCGTGATGAAATTGATCTGCGTAAATTAACCGACCCGTCCCGTCCCAACGCCCGGTTCTGGATGTCGCTGCTTTTCGTGCGCGAAACCTTCCGCTCGATCGTGCGCAACCAGTCGATGACCCAAGCCGGTGCGCTGGCATTCAAAACCCTCACCGCGCTCGTGCCGATGCTGGCGATTGCGCTGGCCGTCCTCGCGATGCTCGATGACCCCGCTGAAGGCGTTTCGCACACCGAAAACTTTATCGGCGTCATCAAGCATTACATTCCCGCAACCTCCGGTATGGACGATCTGTTCCAGACCATCCGCGGCTTTGCATCGAAAGCCAAGGTGATCGCGGGAGTCAGCTTTTTGCTGTTGTTCTTTACAGCCTACTCATTGATG
>QKHZ01000023.1 GCA_003249795.1 bacterium
CACCGATTATGCAATGGTGCATCTGACAACCTTATTCGCAAAGTCTGAAAAATAACGGTTCGCTGACAATTTTAGAGCATTGTGCGCGGCAGGATAAGCAGATCAGACATTCTGGCCGGAATCGTATTTTTCATGAGGTTTGTAGTATTTAACAGGGATTTGGTTGCGTTTTCGGTATGAACCGGGGCTTTGGCCGACATGTTGGGCAAAACGCCGGCAAAAGTTTTCCGCGCTGCCAAATCCGCACGCTGCTGCAACCTCCTTGATTGAATCGCTGCCGGTTGCCAGCATCTGGCGGGCTTTGAGCATCCGCAGATTAATCCGGACCTGATGCGGGCTGCTGGAGAGATGTTTTCGGAATAGGTTGTGCAGCCCGGAGACACTGACGTCCACGCGACTGGCGATCCTCTCGACCGGAATATCCTCCGGCAGCGTTCGTTCCAGCTCCTCAAGCGCAAGGCGTACCGGTGTTGGAAGCAATACCGGCGCAGGTGTCTGGTTGCGGCTCATCCAGTCAAAACGCGCATATGCGTAGCGGCCGAGTGCTTCGGTGTCAGTATCGGGATGGTGGATCGCCTCAAGTAGTTCCCATGCAAACGCGCGCGCCGCTTCAGGCGTTTTCCAGATCGTAATCCGTGGCGGTGGCTTAGGCCGTTTTCCAGACACAAGAAAGCGGACGGCAAGGCATTCATACGGGTCGGACAAATCGGCGTCGTAAACCGTCTCTTGCCCGGGCAAATGCCAGAAGCAGGTTCCGGCTCCATACCAAAGCGCGCCGGAGCCATCGTCAAACCGGACGCGGCCGTCGGTAATCAGTTCAAAATATTCGAGGTCGGGGCTGACCACCAGCGGCTCAATCGCTTTCTGCGGCGCTTGAAAGAGCATGACCCGAAGCAGTTTTTTGACATGTAACATTGGGTTCCACATAAAGGGAATTTGACTGTAATTTGTAGAAAAAATCAATAGTCATGCAGAATTATTCAGAATAAAATGATATTTACAGGAAAAACAAAAATCGAGTTCTATTTTTTATCAATCTATGCATCTCGCAGCCGAAGCGCGTGAAAATGCAAAAAATGAAAGGAACCATATGATGAGTACGAGTTATCAGTTTCCGAATGATTTTGTCTGGGGAGTGGCAACCGCCAGCTATCAGATCGAAGGCGCCAGCGACAAAGACGGCCGCAAAGCCAGCGTATGGGACACGTTTTCGGCGACACCTGGACGCGTTCGCGACAACCACACCGGCATGGTCGCGTGTGACCACTACAACCGCTATAAAGAAGACGTCGCGCTGATGGCGGAACTCGGAGTAAAGGCCTACCGCTTCAGCATCGCGTGGCCGCGGGTAATCCCTGACGGCACGGGGACGGTCAACCAGAAAGGCCTCGACTTTTACAAGCGCCTTGTGGATGAGCTGCTCAAGCATAACATCACCCCGTACGCGACGCTGTTTCACTGGGACAGCCCGCAGGCACTCGAAGATCGCTATGGATCGTGGCGCAGCCGCCAGATGGCAAAAGACTTCGCCGATTACGTCACCGTCACCGTCAAGGCACTGGGCGACAAGATTACCAACTGGATGACGATCAATGAAATCATCTGTTTTACCAATGCCGGTTATGGCATCGGCAAACCCGGTAATCACGCCCCCGGCACAGCGGTTCATTCTAAAAAAGAAGTTAACCAAACCATTCACCATGCGCTTCTTGCACACGGAATGGGGGTTCAGGCAATCCGCGCAGCCAGCCCGAAGACCTGTCAGATCTCGCTGGTTGATAACTGTGGGGTGGCGATTCCCGTTTCGGAGTCGGAAGAAAACATCGCCGCAGCGACAAAATGCTTCTACGGAAATGAGCGGACAGTTTCTGTCCTGACCGGCGCGTATCCGGAAAACTGGATCAAGTCGCAGGGCGAGTCGATGCCGGATATCGAAGAAGGCGATATGGAGATCATCGGCCAGCCGCTGGATGCGATGGGGCTGAATATCTATACAGGCGACTATGTCCGCGCCGCCGACAATGAAAACGGCTATGAAGTCCTTCCGCTGCCGAAGGGCTATCCGCAGATGCATATGCCGTGGCTGAACATGATTCCTGATTCGATTTACTGGGCCGTCCGCCACACGTCAACCGTCGCAGGCCGCAAGGATTTCCCGATCTATATCACCGAAAACGGATGTGCCGCGGATGACGAAGTCAACGCACAGGGCGAGGTGCTCGACTTTGGCCGACTGATGTATCTGCGCGAGCATTTCCGTGCCGGACACCGCGCCGTCAACGAAGGCTACGGCCTGAAGGGTTACTTTGTCTGGAGCTTTATGGACAACTTTGAATGGGCATGGGGTTACAACCGCCGCTTCGGAATCACATATGTCGATTACAATACACAAAAGCGGATTCCGAAGCAGAGCTTCCGATGGTATCAGGAAGTAATCAGACAAAACCGTGTTGTCTGATCAGGTTTCTCTTTACGATTAAAATAAAAGAACCCGATGCGTTTCGGCACCGGGTTCTTTTTCTATCTATTTTCGAGCGTGCATTCAAATAACCGGCTTGCAGGACTCATTCTTTGACGAGCTCAAAAAACGTCGTGGGGCCGTCTTTCAACACGCCGGTATCGATCGACAGTTTCACGGTATCGCCATCATACGCCAGCGGTAACTTTTCCCGACGCTCACCGTTAAAGCCGAGGGCATACAGCGACATCGTTGCTGCATCCGGATTGTATAACGCCGCTTCGAGTTTTCCGACTTGAATCAGGGCTGGAGGCTTGCCGAGATTGACCAATGAGACCCGACTGGCAGAGACTTCCATGTCGGTATTGACGGCATCAGTCGCGTATACGATGACGATCCGACGACTTTCCGCCAACGGTTTATCATCAACCGCACACGCAGCGGCAAGTGCGGGAACGCTTGTATTCAGCACTTCAAAGTAACCGAGCTTTTCGGCCGTTGCGCTTTCCATTGTCACCGCTTCACTGCGGGGCGTCACGATTTTCAGCAGGTGCTCGTTTGTCCGCATCGTGATCTGTCCGGTATCAGACTGGTAAACACCGCCAGCCGGATCGGTAATGTTGTCCTGCGGCAGGATGCCCTTTTCTTTCAAAATCGCGACCATGGTGTCCATCGAGAATTTTTCGTCTTTGGATTCGACAAACTCGGCAGCACCCGCACCGTATCCTGCAGCGGCCCACTTGAAACCGCCGCCGCTACCGGGTGCCAGAATCAAATCAGGCGCAGATGCCTCGCCAACCCCTGGCGCTTTCTTTTCCCACGGAAAAGCGACGCTGAAGCCGGTAAGCAATGCGATTTTATCCTGCTGGGAAGACACGGTTCTGCCGCCATTACAATCCTTCTGCAGATATTCCTGCGGGATCTGAAGTTCAACCCTGTGGGGAGATTTTTTCACATCACCGCGCAGGAAGAAACAACCGGACAGGAATTCACAGGAACGCAGGATCGGAGACTCGCCAACCCCGAACACTTTTATCCCGGGCTTGAAATTCCAAACATAATAAAATGCCGCGCCCGCATGGATACTGAGTCCGTCAAAACCCTGTAGCGCCGAGTAGGCGCCGAACACATTGCCCAGTTCATGCTGATACGGATTCCAGAATGCATGATTAAATTCGGTTTGGATAAACGGACGGTTCGCATTACGGTAGGCCGCCGCACTTCGCCAATATGCGGCTCCCCCTTCAAGCGAACTTTTCTGTCCGCAACGCGAGCCGGGTTCATCGAACGCGGAAGGATGGTTATAATAAACATTCGATGTACACACCTGCGATTCAGCCCACCGGCTTTTCTGCCCGCCCATCCAGTAGGAACAGTTGTACATCGAAATCAGGCCCTTGTAACCGATCTCGCGTAGCGTCTGGCGTAACCACTCCGCGTTTTTATGAGACAGCTCCGTGCAGAACAGAAGATAGTCATTCTCCATCACTGTCGTTGCCTGCCACGGGAAGTTATCCGGAGCGACTACATCAATAAATGCCGTGATCGTCTTGTCATTCCAGGCTTCCGCCAGAGCCTTCGGTTCCCGATATTTACATTCTACCCACCCGCGGAATTTCACGTCGATCTCGACCTGAGTCTCCTTCGCCCATTTCTTTTTGGGATGATAAAACGCGGTTTCCTGTTCATTGTTCAGAAGGGCAACGGCAATCGTCGGATCACCTTTCCACGCAAGACCTGTGTACGGATTGACGTGGTTCATCATAAATTCGGCTGACCGCTTCCAGGACGCGCGGACAAATTCATCACCCAGAAACATCCGCCAGATACAGTCATTCCGGCTTTCACCCGGCTCCCATGATTTGCGTAAATCTTTGTCATATGCAAAATCCAGAACACAGTACATCCCGCTTTTGCCAAGTTCAGAGAGCAGAAAATCCGTTCCATCCACCCGTTCGTCAGAAGGACTGCTGCCCCAGCCCGGACTGAACCGGAATAAATTATATCCTCTTCTTTTTGCGCTTATAATTTCTGTCTGAAACGTGGATTTCCAGTTGGGATCTTTTTCGGGATGATTTGGCCAGCCAAACGCCCGGTCAAGAGCCCACCCAAGGGCAATGCCAGTCCCCCGCAATTTGATCGGGGTCTCTGGATGCCCCTCGACCGCAAGGCTCCCGTCAGGTGCGACGACTAGCCGCGGCGAACGCTTTGCCGATGCGATCTTCAGATTATCCTCTGTTAATGCAGACTGATCCAATGCGCTGCCGGCTTTGACAAGCAGGTCGTTCATGTCGGCGACTTTCCATTCGGAGTTCGCTTCGTATTTCAGATTCGGCTTCGGCTTGTCCGGCTTGCCGCAGACAAAAAGCCATCCCGCCGAGCCGCTGAGTACACGGGCGACGACAATGTTTTTTCCGGCTTTGACCGGAAGAATCACTGTATGATCGTTAGTTGTGTATTCCTGCGTTTCGTTTCCTTTTGCCATGGAGCTGAACACACATTTTCCTTCCGTCCACAGATCCATCTGCCAGTCTGCGGCAACACCGATCTGCATAGCTCCGGTTTTTGACGATTCAAATTCATGATAGAGAAACGCACAGGCGCTGCGTTTAAATCCGCCGTTTAGTCCCGCAAGATTAATCCTGTTGTTTTCCATTTTAACAGTAATGGGCGTTACCGGATCAGCATCCGGCGCTTTGGCTTTTAACGACTCCGGAATGATGTCATGGGGAGCGGGTGGATTCATGCTTTTGGCGTTCAAAAAAACATACCAGGTATTATCACCCAGATCATATGGCAGCATGGCATTCTCTTCGGCAAAAATCACGGAGCCGCAAAAAAGCAGCAGCAACATCACGGCAATCTTCATCTTAATGCTCCTTGTTGTCGAAATTTAATCGTTAGGATTGGATTAGCTAGGTGGTGTTCTTTCGTCGTTGCGTTTATTTGCATCCGTTCCAAAATACTTTTGATGTCTGTGGTATGTCAATCAGATTGAGTCGTTTGATATGGTTGTCGAAATACAGGAAATTCGTCCCATTGGCATGAGAAACTGCACCCGCCCCGCATGTAAAAAAAGTATACGGCATACAGGTGTTTCGTTTGTACATCTCACCAACTAACACATTCCTGGAGGGCGCCCTGGGGTTACTTTGTTTTAACGGCTTATAGTCACCAGAGGTTGCTCCTATCGGATAAGACAGAGCGCACCAATTCATGCCATAGCGATAGTACTTTCCAATCCCTCCGGTTATGCTCAGCGAACCGGTGACCGTCTCCGGATCGGCAGGACAGAAGAAAACCGTATTCTTGAAGGTTTCTGCGTAAGGAGAGCAGGCGGAAACCGAATAGTCGCCAACGATATAGGGCCAAAGCGAGTATGTCCAATCATAAATTGTATATTGCCCGTTTTCCATCCCCGCGCTTTTTCCTGAATTAGCGGCAGGGAAATAATTACTGTTTTCATTCGCATAGGCTTGGAAAGTAAACGCGACTTGTTTTAGATTGCTGGAGCAGGAAGCCGTCTTTGCCATCAGCATCCCCTTGCGCATCGCCGGTGCAAGCAGGCTTGCAAGAATCGCGATCACCGCAATGACCACCAGCAACTCCACAAGCGTGAATCCACGGTTCGACAGTACAACCCTCTTTTGTCGATTTGCAGAAAGCAGTCCCGCTTTTCTGTCGTTCTCCACAGTATTGGCTCCTTTACGATCTGACCGGAATGGATTGTCTTCTGCAGAATACCATTGCCCTTGCATTCGCAGCCGAGGGGTTGAGACGGATTGCTGGTACATAACTTCGCCGAGTAGTTCCCTCTCCTGCTGCTGGGTGATCAGCTCTTTTTCAGAAGCCGCTTTTACCGTTCGCAGCCACGTGGAATCCAGCATCAGATCCGGTTTCATATCGACCAGCGTCCGGAATGGCGTCGTAATCAGATATCCGGTTTGACTGAGAACGTCATTATCTTCAAGTTCCTGCCTGTGAAAAACACAAAGGTTCTTTTCTTTTTTCAGAAACAGTTTTACCGGAACGGTCAAATGCACCGCATCCGGTTTTCCAGCCGCCAGCCCGTAATGAAACAACGCGCTGTTATGGCTGATGACAATCTGCCGATTGGGCGAGCGGCCAATTGCCCAGAGAGACCACCGGATAAAATCACTTTCGTCTGTATCGGTATATCCCGGTAAGCGATAAACGCCACGGTCAACGTGAATCCAGTTTCCCTGCCTGACATGATAGCTGTGATTATAGTTCTGATATCCGGCCGCAATCGCCTGCTGCGACGAAAAATATCCGAACTGATTATCAGCTAATGCCGTAAGCGCCTGTAAACTCATGAGATATACCTATTCCCCTGTCATAGTCTACTCATTATCGAAATCTACATACTTATTATAGATCCCGGTTTATCGTTCCCCAAAAAACAAAAAACGATAATAAGTAGAGAGAGAATAGACTTCGGCGTGTGAAAACATTTTGACATGAGAAAACGGAAGGCTCAATCAAGAACAAGCGCATTGATTTGTTTTTTATGAGAGAATGTCTACGAAACTGGTTACGAACTGATTGTCCGAGAAATACACTCGACATGATGTTTCACTATCCGCACGAGTGTATTCCTCGTTCATGTGTTATTTTTTTGCGGCGGCAAGACGCTCAGCGACTTCCTCAAGAGGAAGTCCGTAGCGGATTACATCGATATATTCGCCCTCGGCAGAGGCCAGATAGATTCTCGGGACATACTCACCTTCATTTTCTTTTCCGGCATCAACAAGCTTTCTCATGAAGTCAGTTTGTTTGTCCAAACAGTCCACTTTTGCGCAGATATATCCGGACGTCTCTTTTAGCGCCATCCACGAGTGCATGGTTCTCTTCCCGGTATTTTTCATATCCTGCCGGTAATAAATGATTAGTAGCGGCATTTTCAATTCGCGCGAATACCGTTGCGCTTCCTCAAATTCCGCATGCTCAAACCAGCGTTTTTCTGTTTCCTTTTTGCCGACGCTCTGTTTGATACACGCGGCACGCTCTTCTGAGGACATCGACAAATAGCTATCGTCGAAAAAGGGGAAATCAAAACCACTATATTTCTTACTGATTGCCTTCAGCATCATCTTTGCATTCGTCATATCATCCTGATCAAGCAGTGTGTTGAGTTCGTCCATATCTTCAGCGGCTTTTTTCATGATCGCCGTTTCATCAACCTGAAGCTCACGGAAAATGGAAAGCTCAGGGTTGTCCTTTTCCTTTTTCTTGATTTTGCAGAAATCCGAAATCGCTTTTTCATACTCTTCGGACTTCCAGGCCTCACGGGCATCCTCCAAATCCTTCCACATGGATTTCATTTTCGACTTTGAAAATGTTTTGCCGAATGCATCCTGTGCTTTTTTGATTTCTTTTGCCGTATCGGCCTTGCTCGTATTGTAAAGTGCGACGCCCAGAAACTTTCCTTCCGGCCGGGCGAAAAACAGCATCGGAACAGTGTTGCCCTCCTTACCCTCGGCGCC
>QKHZ01000137.1 GCA_003249795.1 bacterium
CGCAAAGTTCCAGAACTCCTTTTTTATATTGAATGTTCATAATGCCTCCCGAAACTCGCCATATACAATCTATCGTCTACTACTATATTTTATTCAGTAGTGTGATATATGTCAATATATATTTGACGGATTTTCAAATGTTTCAACTTTGCAATTTATATAAGGCAAAAACTCGAATTGGAATTAATCGACAGATTGAGTACATTCCGTCGTTTTCATCATCATTTATATTTGTTTTTACATTGAAATAAATAGTATAATGGCTGAATTTCAATAAAATTCCACGAATAATATACTATTTTTACAAAAATTTCTATTTTTTACTTGCTTTTTAAATCGATATCCTTTATAGTACTGCCAAGGTCAAGCAAGGGCGCTGTCTGTTGGTTCAGGCGGCGCCTCTTGATTTATTTTTTTATTTTGGGAGGGTTAAACTATGTCAGAAATATTAGATGCAGTAAATGGCGTTGTATTTCCAGTTTGGTTTTTAATCGGCGCCGCGCTTGTATTCTTTATGCAGGGTGGTTTCGCGATGGTCGAAACCGGATTTACCCGCGCGAAGAACGCAGGTAACATTATCATGAAGAACCTCATGGACTTCTGTATTGGTACCGTCGTCTTTGTCCTGTTGGGGTTCAGCCTCATGATGTCCGAGAACTACTTCTTCGGTGTAATCGGTATCCCCGATTTCCAGATCTTCACGAACTTTGCTGAGTTCAACTTCTCAAGTTTCGTCTTTAACCTCGTGTTCTGCGCCACCGCGGCCACGATCGTTTCCGGCGCAATGGCAGAGCGCACGAAGTTCTCGGCGTACTGCATTTACAGTGCACTCATCAGCCTCGTGGTTTACCCGGTAGAAGCTGGCTGGGTTTGGAATGCGCAAGGCTGGCTGTTCAATCTTGGTTACATTGATTTCGCCGGCAGCTCTGCGATCCACATGGTCGGCGGCATCACAGCCTTCATCGGCGCCGCGATTCTCGGGCCCCGCATCGGCAAGTATGTCAAAGATGCAAAGACCGGCAAAAAGACATCCCGCGCGATCCCCGGTCATTCCATCACCCTTGGTGCCCTTGGTGTATTCATCCTCTGGTTTGGTTGGTATGGATTCAACGGCGCAGCGGCTCTCAGCGTTCCGCAGCTCGGTTCCATTTTCCTGACCACAACTGTTGCTCCTGGCGTTGCAACCGTCGTTACAATGATCTTTACCTGGATCAAAAACGGCAAGCCTGACGTCTCAATGTCTCTCAACGGCGCGCTCGCCGGCCTCGTAGCCATCACGGCTCCTTGCGCCAACGTCGATGCGCTTGGCGCGGTAATCATCGGCGCAGTCGCTGGTATCCTCGTTGTTGTTGCTGTTGAATTCATCGATCTGAAACTGCACATTGACGATCCGGTCGGTGCGGTCGCAGTCCACGGTGTCAACGGTCTCTGGGGCACACTTGCGGTTGGTCTCTTCGCAACCGACACAGCACCCGGCATGACAGCCAAAGGCCTCTTCTACGGCGGCGGCTGGACTCAGCTCGGCGTTCAGGCTCTCGGCGTTGCCGCAATTGCGCTTTGGACCATCGTAACCATGACAGCTATCTTTGCTCTTATTAAGAAAGTCAACGGTCTTCGCGTTTCCGCTGAAGAAGAAATTCAGGGTCTCGACCTCAAAGAACATGGTCTTGCGAGCAGCTATGCTGACTTCATGATCACCGTTCCTGCGGTTGACATCGGCGAAGCCGTGATCAGCAAGCCCATCATCGAAGTTCCGGATCATGTTGCCATTCCTGTCAAGGACAGCACACATCCCGGTGCGAAGTATACGAAAGTTACCGTTGTTACAAGCCAGAGCAAGTTTGCCGGCCTGCAGAAAGCGCTCGACGAAATCGGCGTTACAGGCATCACGGTTACCAACGTTCTCGGCTACGGCATGCAGAAGGGCAACACGCAGATGTACCGCGGCGTTCCTGTTGAAACGAAGCTCCTGCCGAAAGTACAGGTCGACATCGTCATCACAAAGATCCCCGTCGACACAATGGTTTCGACCATCAAGAAGGCGCTGTATACCGGCAACATCGGC
>QKHZ01000119.1 GCA_003249795.1 bacterium
GCAATCTCCTGCACATCCAGTATATCAACGCCAAAATAAGAATCTTCAAGAGTAAAGGTACAAAACTGTATCGTGGTTTGATTCGGAGTTCCGGAAATGACACGTTCAACGTCCGCCCGGATAAGATTCGAGGGCTGACGGATAGCAGGTACAGACGGCTGGCCTGGATTCACTGGCGTTCTCCTGAAGAGATGGTATGCTCAAGCATTGGCGTTGGAGGCGGAGAAGAATAATTATTGGCAAGCAGTTCCAAGACATTATTAAGAAAGGCCTCGCGGTCAAATTTGGGAACATACCGATCAAATCCACTCTGAAACGCCTTTCGCCGATCATTTTCGTCCTGCAATGCCGATAGCGCCAGTAATGGCACCTTGCGTTTTCGCGCCCTTCGACGAATCTCCTCGGCAAGCGACCACCCATCCATTTCAGGCATGACCAGATCCGATACGACAATATCAAACTCTTCTTCGTTCAGATGCATCAACGCGTCACGGCCGTTTACAGCCGTGACCACTTCAAAACCACCGTCTTCAAGATAACGCCTTACCACGTGCCGGAAAAACTCCGCATCTTCCACCAGCAATACCCGGCGATGCATCTGCCCAGAAAGCGGCATCTTACGTTGTCCGAACCATTCTGGCTCCGCCTTTTCGACTAATCGGAATATATCAAGAAACAGCGTAATCTTTCCATTGAGCGTCATACTCCCAAGCAGCCCATCTTCCAGATAACTATCCTCGCGAAACGCGATATGCGCCTCAACCGTATCAACGATGGACGTGACAAGAATTCCTACCGGCCGGCGGATATACTTGGACATAATCAGATGCATTATCTCAGGCTGTTTCTCGGGCGAAGAAACGCCCAGCATTCGGTCAAGTCGCAGAACATATGTTGACACACCATCGCGACTCACGAATTCCCGGTCACCAACCCGCTGGATTTCAGATGAAGAGATGGTTTCGATACGCTGCATCATCGTAAGCGGAACCGCAAACTGTTCGTCAGGGCCGTACTGAAAGAGGAAGATATCATGACTTTCCTCAATGGTATCATCAGTACCATATTCCTTATGAGATTTTTCAATAATTCCGTCTGCATGTAATCGGGTAAACTGCAGATCCGCATGGCTGGTGATACCATCGATATCAAGAATTAGCGCCACCCTTCCGTCCCCCATGATCGTACAGCCTGAAAAACAAGGCATCCGTTTCAACGAAGGATGCAGAGGCTTGACGACAATCTCTTCTGTGCCGAGAATTTCGTCCACGATTAATCCGTAACGGTCATTTCCTGTCTTGACAATCGCAAGATTAATGCTTTTTTCATGTTCACCAGCACGCTGCGTTGCATATTTTTTGACAATTCCGCGGCGGATGTTATCACCGAAAATATCAGAATGATCCAAAAGTTCACGAAGCCGAACCACCGGCAATAAACGATCACGCAAACGAAACACTTCTTGCTGGTGCGCGACTTCAATTCTCCCGCGTGATCCGTCTGGCTTGATGGAAACCAATTCCTCAAGGCTAACCTGGGGAATCGCAAACGGCTCTCCTTCGCTACGGACAATCAGGCTTGGGATAATCGCCAGAGTCAAAGGCAGCCTCAACAAGATCCGCGTACCCAATCCGGGTTTGCTCGTGATTTCGATCGTACCGCCGAGGGATTCGATACAGGATTTAACCACATCCATCCCTACACCACGTCCTGAAATCTCACTGACTTGATCTACGGTTGAAAACCCGGGTTCGAGGATTAATTTTAAGATTTGAGCTTCTTTCATCCGCTCCAGCTCGTGCAGCGTGTGCATTCCCTGCTCATGCGCTTTCCGTTTAATCCGCTCAGGATCTATGCCCTGTCCATCATCACGGATTTCGATGATGATTTGACCGCCTTCCTGAAACGCGTTAACTCCAATCATACCGGTTGTCGGTTTCCCCGCTTCAATTCGCTTTTCCGGCGACTCTATCCCATGATCGCAGGAATTTCGAATAAGATGCGTCATCGGATCCGATAGATTCTCCAAAATGATCTTGTCAATCTCAACGTCCCGCCCCGAAATCTCAAGCTGGATTTCCTTATCAAGACGACGACCCAGATCCCGCACAATGCGCGTAAATTTATCAAACAAATTACCGATGGGCTGCATGCGCGTAAGCATGATTGATTCCTGCAACTGGCTTGTAACCATATCAAGCCGTTGCGCATTGTCACGCAATCTTGTGTCAGCTCTATCAACAAGCGAAAGCTGCTGATTACGGATCAACACAAGTTCCCCCGCAAGAGCCATGATCGTATCCATCAGATCTACGCTGATGCGAACGGTACGCCCGGATGCCGCTATTTCAGGAGTCGCCGCAAACGCCTCCACGCTGGCCTTTGGTTGAATCCCGCGAGAATTCCCTGCTGGAGAAATAGCATCCGCCCCTGCAACCGCAGACGAAGATACCGTAGCGAGAAGCTCTTTTTCCGTATCGGGCAAAGTGATATCCCGAATGCGCATTTCGTCGATCAGCGTAGCAACTGCAACCATATCTTTCTCAAGCGCTGTCGAAAGAACAAAATCAAAAACGTCCAGCGGCCCCCCCCCCCAGATGTCAAGATCAAACGCAAACCATTCGCCGTTATAATGAATGGCAACAATAAGGGCCGTTCCCGACAAGTCACTCAGCCATTCGGCAACATCATCAACGCCGTTCTTTTTTAGCTCCGCACTCTCGCAATGCACGATGTACAAAAACTCTTCTTCATGCAACGCACGATATTCCTCAGGCAAAGGCACAATAGGCCATGCAATACTGGGATGATCAGAAGCGACTGGTGTGTCGGCCAGCTGCTGCTTCACAAATATTGTCTTGGGCGCGTCTATCTTTTTTTGTGCTTTTTCTGAGGCTGCGACAGAAGAACTGCCATTCATGACCTGCTGAAGGCGTGCAACCGTTTCGCGGATATCATCGGAATCCCCTTCGTGTGAATTCGCCAGAAGCCCCCGCAACAGGTCGCATGCCGACAAGAGGGCATCCACTGCATCCGACGTCGGAGCGATATTACCGTCACGGATCTGTGAAAGTAAATTTTCAGCGACATGTGAGATTTCAACAACTTGCACCAGATCCAGAAAACCTGCCGCACCCTTAAGCGAATGCATCGCGCGGAAGAGCTCGCCAACCAATTCACTTTCGGGATCTTCGTCTTCCTCTAATCGCAATAAACCTGTCTCAAGCGTTTTCAGATGTTCAGCCGCTTCGTCGAGGAAATCACCCATCAAGTCACCGAAAATGGTTGGATCAATCGGAGTATTCATGAGTTGCCGCCTCCGAATCCGGATTGCTTATTCTCTTTTCCCGTTTCGTCATGAACTAGCCGGAAATTATCAATCATTCCCTGAAGATCAACTGCCAACTCCGTCAGACGCGCTGCCGACTGATTAATCTGCTGAAGATTTTCTTTGTTTTCCCGGGTAGCTTCACTCACCGAATCCATGCGCCGGGAAATATCATTAATGACCTTGGCGGTGCTCGCTGTATTACGGGAGACTTCATTGGCCGCATTGGTCTGCTGCTCAACGGCTTCTGTGATGGAATTTGCAAACGTATTGGACGAACTGATCACTTCCGTAATACGCGAAATTGCTTCGATTGCATTTTCCGCACTTGTTTGGACGTCTTCGATATTCCGCGCAATGCTTCCTGCAGCATTAGCAGACTGATTGGCAAGTTCCTTGATTTCTTTTGCTACGACTGCAAAACCCTTACCGGCATCCCCTGCACTTGCCGCTTCGATCGTCGCATTCAGAGCAAGAAGATTCGTTTGTTCGGCGATATCCTTAATCACCGCAGTAACGTTAGTAATATCCTGCGCGGCCTGCCCAAGCGCTCTCATTGATTGTGCGGTTTCCTGTGCCATGTCGTTCGCACGCGTTGTAACATCTGATCCCTGTCTGGCACTAAATGCGATATCCTGCACCGAGCGGCTCATCTCTTCTGCAGCGACGGCAGTCGCATTCAGGTTATCAAGAACGTCTGAGGTCGCCCGCGCCTCATCACTCGCATTTTCAGCCATTTTGCGACTAAAGACAACCGACCTTCCAGAAATCCGTGCGATCTGCTCGGCTGCATCAACTGTCGTTTTCGAAGAATTATGGATAGCGCGCACCATATTCCTCAAAGAATCTGTCAGTTGCCGCAATGATTTCCCCAAGGTATCTCGGTCAGAGATAAGCGGTATTTCCACTTCCAGATCACCTTCGGCAACACGTTGCATTGCCTGAGCCCGTTGGTGCATACTGCGGCCAAATTCGGCAACCATATGAGCCAATTCCTGAATCGGTGTACGGTGCCCTGGATGCCCGGTATTCAGCCCCATACCTTTGGTTGTGTCGCCTGACGAAAGCCGTTTCATCGCAGTGAAAATATCTTGAACCGGAACAAGGACTTCCCGACGGATGACGCTGTAGACAAGATATGCTCCGCATGCGGAAAGCAGAAGGATAAACGGGATAATCCACAGGAGAAGATTGCGGATATTGTGATAAAGATCTGCCTGTTTGCGTTCTACCGTTTCCTGAATGTCATTAATATAGGCTCCGGTTCCGATCACCCAGCCAAATGGCTCAAAAACCCGAACAAACGAAAGTTTGGGTTCCTTCTTGCCCTCTTGTTCCATCGGACCGGGACGGTTCCAGGCATACCGGACAAAATCACCTTCAGGACTGCGTTTTGCAGCATGCACGATCTCCTGAAAAAGGTTATTGTTGGCTTTCCCGTTCGAACTGGTTGCCGAAAAGAACTTTGCATCCTGCATGTCCATGACCTTACCGTTCCAACTCTTGACGATCGGGTGCATGACCATGACCGGATATGGCTCATCCAGCGTATTGATCCAGAAATAGCCGTCGCCACCGGAATAATGGATATCCTCGAGTTGCCGCGCGATATTGGCCTTGATTTCGGTAATCGCATCGTCCGTATAAACGCCGGTACCGATGATCCAGTTCCAGTCTTTGATCCGGAAAACATAACTCAATTTCGGAAAGGTTTCTTCTGTGACCCCCCCCCCGTCTTTCGGTTTGGGCCACTCATATTCAACAAAACCTTTGCCTGTTTCCAGACTTGCCTTAACAAATACGGAAAACAGGTTCTGACGACTACCGTCAATTTCGACCATGAATGTTTCTGAATCTGCAGGTAATCCTTCCAGCTCCCTCTGATACGGGTGCATTACCATTTTGGGCAAAGGCGTCTGCATATCATTTATCCAAAGATAGCCCTTACCGCCATCATAACGGAAAACGCGCAAGGCCTCTTTTGCCTGCTTCATCGCCTCTTCCTGACTGATCTTGCCCTCGCGGACAGCTTGCTTTAAGGGCTCTATCACGGATTGCGCGGTGTCGATGACTGTTTTCAATCTTTCACCATATCGACTGATTACAAACTCACGCTGTTTTTCACCTCCTGCTGCCGTGGCAACAATGCTATAGGCAATATCAACCCAACTCTTCAGATTGCGACGGATTTCCGCCATTTTCTCTTCTTGGTATTCCGCAATTTCACGTTGCGCGTTCTGACGGATACGGAAAATGAAGAGCGTCGTAATCAGAATTCCCAATATTAATGGAACACCTGCAATCAGAATAAAAATCCGTCTGCTGCCCGTATTCACGGTATTCTCCTATGATATTTTTTCAACGATCCTGCGTATTTAGCAGGAAATGCTTGAACAACAGTTGATTTTTCTTTTATGCTCAATTCAGCGACTGTTCGTCGAACTCGGTCATCGCAAGCTCGGACAATGCATTGAGACCATTCTGGCAGACCAACTCTCCATTTTTCAGCATCGTATGTGATTGATTCGCAGTTTCTGCTGCATTGCGAGTAAGTTCCGTCGCACGCTGGGCAATCGCAGCGATCGACGAAGCGATTGAGCTGACACCCCGCTGCGCTTCAAAGATGTTCGCAGAAATATCATTCGCACTCAGACTCTGCTGGCTTACCGCCGCACTCACAACCGTAGACACCTCGTTCATCTTGTGAATGACCTTTTCAACATCTTCTATTTCCTGCACCGCTTCCAGCGTTCCGTTCTGGATATCAGAAAGTTTGCGTGCAATCTCTTCGGCAGCAACTTTGCTTTTGTTTGCAAGCTCCTTGATTTCCTTCGCAACCACAGCAAAGCCCTTGCCAGCTTCTCCGGCACTGGCCGCTTCAATCGTTGCATTAAGCGCCAGCAAATTTGTTTGCCCTGCAATATCCTTGATCAGATTCGTCACTTCACTGATTGTACGCGCAGCGGTTCCGAGTGCCTGCATTGAAGAGGATGCGTTGGTTGCAGAATTCGCGGCCTGTGCAGCGATAGCGGTACCGTTTGTCGTATGTTTTTCGATTTCACGAATCGACATGGTCATCTCTTCGACAGCAGAGCCTACAGCACTCATATTCACCGACATCTGTTCTGCATTTGATGAGACGGTAAAGCTGTTGGTCTGCATATCTTCAGCTGTTTGTAACAGTTTTTTTGCTGCACGCACGGCAAGCCCGCTTTGCGCTTCAAGCTGATCAATAATATAATGGTGACAGTTTTTAGGGGCATTCAGTCCATTGTGGATAGCCACAGCCATATCGTGACAACAGCCGTAACCGCAAGATGAACAGTTGTAAAGCTTGGCATCGCTATCTTTATTCATGGACAGATAGATCTGCTTCAACTCATCGTCCGTAGGTATACGAAGCTGATGATTGTCCCGTAAATCCATATAGTTTCGGGAATATAGTCCGGGACGCCAAAACCGTTTTATTGCTCTCTGCAGACGTTTGTACCCAAGATAACGGCCAATGGCACCGAATTTACCGTATAACGACTTGGCTTCTCGACTGCGTTCTTCAACAAGCGCTTCAATTTCATCCGGCGCTTTATCCTGATTAATTGTACCGGGGCCACCGTTACATCCCATTTCGCAATTGAGGCAATCTATAAGTAAAGGCGCCGCGCCTGCGCCAAACATTGCCGGCAACTTATGCAGATACTCGTAGATCGTGTGTGTGCCTTCGATCTTGCGTGTAATATTCGCTACATCATGGACTTCACGCTGTGCAGTCCGCAGAAGACCGCCGGGAGTACTGAAAAGTACCGCACGCTCAGCGGGTGGATTATCAAAATCAGTCTCTGGAAACTGGGAAAGGTTCACGCCCTTTTCGCCAAAATATTTCCAGAGTGCCGCAAAAGTGACGTTATAGTCACCAATACCGGTTTCATCAAATTCACGGCGTTTGGCTAGACACGGCGACATGACCGCGATTCGGCACCCATTGAATTCCGGATAGTACTGACGGATCATGCGTGCGGTATGAAGCATCGGACTGTCAGCTGGTGCAAGGTAGCTGAGAAGTTCCGGCTGATAGATTTGGCAATAGGTAACAATTGCGGGACACGGCTGCGCAATCACACAAGCAGGTTTATTTTTTTTGATGTGGTCAAGGTATGACTTGACCGTAAGTTCCGCCCCGAAAGATACGTCGAAGACCGCCTGCACTCCCACAGACCGAAGCCATCCATTAAACCGCTTGTACTGACGGGGAAAGTTACTGGCAACCGCAGGCGCGACAATAGCGACAATCGCCATTCCGCTGTTTACATCACGGATAAACGATTCAGTATCGTCAACAGGTAGACGAGCATCATGAGTACACGCCTTGATGCAGGAACCGCAGCCGATACACATATCATGATTAATCGTGACATGATCACCACTTCCGTCATTACAGAATTTGACAGGACAGGCAGTGATACATGCATGACAATTGACACACTTGTCTTTGTCGATCTCTACGACAGGACTGAGCCGCTTCATAAATCTTCTCCTACATGCATGACAAAAAAACGCTTCTGTCATTCATACATACAATTAGTCGGGATTAATCTCTGTTCCAGGATACGGTGCGGAGGGTGTTACTGTCCGTTTTTAAAATACCGATTTACCTGACTGATAAATAACCGTTTGTTTTATAATCCGTCAAGGATAATCTCTTCCCTGATATACGCACACAGTACAGTATTTTTTTATCGTTTTGATTCAAGGAGAGACTATAAATATCGATATATAAAGACACTAAAATTGAGGGCTGATTGGTGAGGAGATCCAAAACGTTGTCGGCGCTGATAAGTTTGGGATCATGTCTTCTCAGCAGAGTAAGATTTTTATAAGCTCTTCAAAATGAAAAACCCCGTATTTGAAAGGGAAAAATACACGCGTTGACGACAGGGATCAGGCTGTTCAATATCAGCGGAAGTGGGAGAGTTTTGCGGATTAAGCCCGTGGAAGGAATCACTACTGCATAAGCAGATCGACGTAGGGCTTGGCTCCCTCCTTGTAATCGGTCAGGTTTCCCTCCGGCACTGAAAAAAGAGTCCATCATGAGTCAAAACATCGTCAAAGAAAACCCTATTTCTACGCTAAACGACATACACAACTTTCAGCAAATACAATTTCATGATCGATAGAGCTTTGACAATTCACACAATTGAATCTGTTACCGTTGCAATCTGCGGATTTTACCGGGAGATATCCCATTGCACCGTTTAAAGGCTTTGGTAAACGAATACCTCTCGCTGTAACCAAATTTCTCAGCGACTTCATCTATACTGACCGATTCGGCTCGGAGGATGTCAGCGGCAAGTCGCATCTGGCGGTGTCTGATATAATGCCCAAGACTTTCCTGATACTCTGCTCGGAATACTCTGCTAAGGTGCTCTGTACTGCAGCAGCAGAACGTTGCAACGTCATCGATACTTGAAATGATCTCGAGATTTGAGTCAACCCACTCCCGCGCTTGCAAGGCCAGCGCCGGAGTCATGTGCTCAGGACGATGGACACTGGCTAGCCAGTTGAGCCAAGCATGAAACAGGGCGTGTGCGATCCGTTGTTTGCCCAAGACCGAAGAGAGGACACTATCAACAATTTGCGTCAAAAGATTCCAACATGGCGCTGCGGCCGATGTTAATGAAATCACGGTTCCAGGCATAATCCCGTATTCCTTAGCGAGCCTTGCACCGGAAGGATGTGTATAGATTAACTGATGCTCCAGTTGCTGCTTGACAACCAGATGGCATGATGTTTTCAATCCATAGCAAAGCAACGTGCCTTGTTTGAATTCGCCCTGATGAGAACCGATCTGCCACGTTCCCTCTCCTGCACTGACCTGCATCCATGTGACTCCAGGTTGCTCATCAACATAGTATGAACTGCCTGCAGACCATGTTTCGCGTGCAACGCGGAATAAAGGGTAAGTATTAGAGTCGACATCCTGTCTGGGAAAGTAATAGTCGCTCTTTTTCAGGTATTCAATTTCATATGGGATCAACATCTGGGCTACTTTCATAATATGGCTCAAACGCAATTGGAGAAAAATATCAAAAAAAGACATAAAGATATCAATAACGCCCATTTATTATGCATAAATTTAGTTGTAATATCAAAAATAAAACATTCGATTGAAGAGAAATGATGTGCTCAATAAAGTTGTGATTATTGTCACTATCCAAACATACGGCATTAAGGAAATAGCATTCAGGAGAATAAAATGCAACTCGTCGCTTGTGATCGCTGGTTGAAATCATTGTACGGATCTGTTGATTTTGAAGAGTATACATTGCTGGATCGAGCAGCAAGAACCCTGCTTGGAAATATCACAAAAGCTGGCGGGGAGAAAAAATTGCCGTGGCATCCGTGGCGCGGTATCACCCCGTCTCACGTGGTGTTCAAGGGAATTTGGAACTGGGATACCGCATTTCATGCAATCGGGGTTTCCTACTGGGATGCAGAGTTGGCACGCGAGCAGATTCTAATGTACCTAAGCCTACAGACTCAGGAAGGATTATTGCCCGATGTCTTATTTGAGGACGGCCGCCTAATTGATACGTTTGGCAAGCCGCCGGTTATGCCGTGGGCGGCCATGATCATCAATCAGCGGCATCCGGATCGTGAGTTTGTCAAATCCGTGTATGAGCCGTTTGTGAAGAATGAACAGCATTGGTGTCGGAATCGTGGAGGAGATCGTGATGGCATGTTTCATTATGATTGCTCCGATACTGATCCCGAACTGCGTCTTGAGCGTGCCCGATATGAAACTGGCTGGGACAATGCAGTGCGATGGGATCAGGAGATATACAAGCTGTGGCCGATCGACCTGAACTGCTATATGGTGATGTTTTATCGGGCAATGGCATATTTTGCCGATGAGTTAGGGCTTAGATCTGATTCAGTAAAATGGAGGGACAAGGAGTCCGCTTTGGTCGAGAATATCGAGAACCGTTTGTGGGATGAGTCTCTCGGCATGTATCTTGATTACGATTTCGGCAGAGGGGAATTCATAAACGCACCGTCGCCAGCATCATTTATGCCGCTTTATATTCGAACGGCTTCGAAGGAACGAGCCGTTTCGATGGCGGCTGTTGCGCAGGATACCAAGAAGTTTTCACCCGGTTGGCCGTCAGTTGCCTATGATCACCCTGAGTTTGCCCCTGAAGGATATTGGCGTGGTCGTACTTGGCTGAATGTCGCCTATTTTGCCCTGAAGGGATTGAAAAATTATGGTTTCGATGCCGTTGCCGACACGGGACGAACGACATTGCTCAACTGGGTATGCCAAGAGCCTTCAGCAATTTACGAAAATTATCATCCGCAAACCGGAAGTCCGTTGGGAGCGCCATATTTTGGCTGGAGTGCCGTTTTTGTCATCGAATTTCTTATGAATTGGTAATATGCTGATAGCGTAAGGGGGAAGAAAGAACCGTGCGAGAAGGAGACGGTGATGAAAAAGAAAGCGTTTACCTTAAACGAGTTGTTGGTCGTCATCGTGATCATCTCTGTCCTTGCATCCTTGTTACTTCCCTCATTGCGCCATGCCTTCATGTTGTCACGAGCGTTGTCCTGTGCGAACAATCTGAAGAATAATTATATGGCAGCGACTCTTTACTCCGGGGAGAACAACGACTGGTGCGTACCTGCCCACATGACATGGAGTGGCGTTGAGATTACATGGGTCAATCTGCTGTCAGGAGTCAATGTTTGGGGAGGGGCACCATTTAGCGCCAATTACGGTTTGCTTTATTCTGGCCGTAATCTGACTGAGGGCACCCAGGTTTGTCCCAATGAAGAGCTTCCGTTTTCACCAACAGTTTTCCCGTACGGGCATTATGGCATCAATTCCTATCTTGGCACGTGCAACAGTTATTACTTATCCAGTGCGCAGCATGATTTTTATCTTTCCAAACGTTGGCCATCCATCAAGCGCCCTTCAATCGCCATCTTTGTTGGTGACACCGTGCGCAGAGACAGTCCGCACATCAATAATATCAGATTCTTTGGCATGCGTCATGGAACAGTCGGTTCTGATGATCGGGATCCGTCTGCCGTCGCATTTCCTAATGATCTGACACAGAGCTATGCAAATCTGATTTTTATGGATGGCCATTCGGGCAAGACGAACTACACGAACGCCAGTAATACTTCTGCGCCCGTAAGCAGTACTGTATTGCCTGCAGAATCATATTTCCTTTATGCAGGGATAGCGAATTAACAAATTGATACAGATTCCAAAATTCTCATCAGAAGGAAATCTACTCAAGTTGAGTTCAATCGCAACTCGTATGGGTGGAAATTCGGAACAGGTTGAACGAAAGGAAGTGATGTGAAACAGTCATGGAATGGTTATCCTCTCTCTCTTGCTTGCTGTTCTGGCTCAATCATCGTTGTGATATTATTTATCATAGCGCTGATTTCTGTTGAAGATTCTGCAGTTTTTGCAGAGGAAGTGAGATTCATGCCAGCAAGCGCGCCTACACAAGCCATGATCGGAGAAGGTACGGCGAGCTGGCAACTGCAAGATGGAGTGTACCTCATCCAATGTCAGGTGACCAAACGCGGGGTCTATGTGGAAAATTGGAATATTGATGCGACGGTATTTGATTTGCGGCTGGCTTCGGCTCAAACATTGTCGCCAGAGACGAACAGAATCGGCTTGGCAGTGCGCAATCCCAATGCTTCTGGAAAACCTAACGCTGACTTTCGGATTCTTTTGGGAGATTCAACGGGGGGAGAGTGGGCTGTAGCAACGCAATTACAGGGCGGGTATGGCCAACTGCCGCAGACGGAGCATTTTGAAAAAATCGAGACCATGCCGTTCCAGTTTTCCGACTCAGGCCGGGTTGGGCCGTGGGTCATGACGGCGGTCGGCGCAAAACAGTCTGACGAGTACACGCATCCGCAACCGCCATTTAAATTATTGGGCGTTCGAGTTATTGTCAAAGCAGAAGGCATGCTTGATTTCTCCGTTCGTAATATTCATCCTATTAATGCGGGGAAAGGATATGATCCGAGTTGGACGTTCTGCCGCAATTCTTTCTGGGCTTATCGGGCAAGGCGTGAAGAACAACCCTCCCGGTCAGGATGGGGTGAGGATGAGGCCACACCGTTTCTTCGACCTGATGATCTGTGTTTGCATCCAGGAGAGTACGCCTATACATGGGAATTGACAGATCTTGAAACACAAACGCCTCGCGCCAGTGCTTCTGGTGAGTTTGTTGTTGCGCCAGACACATCCGTTTCTGTCCGCTTTCCGCTTCTTCCAGTAGGCACCTACAGGCTTCATATGTATGTACGAGAAGACAGCCAACCGCTAGGACGGGAGTATTTTCTGCATCATCTCGTTCACGCCAATTCACAGAATATCAGCCTTCCTGTTGGGTTGCCACCCAAACCATTGACTTGTCATGCTGAGGCAGGACCGGTGTTCAAGGATATTCAGTCAGCACGAATAAATTTATCAGCACACACTCCCGAGCCGGAAGACCGGATCGTCTGGACCGTACTGTCGGCTGATAACCGGCAATTGATTTCTGGGCAAGGGTTGCAGAATGTTCAGGTGAATTTATCGGATGCATTTGCCCAAGGCGAAGCGTCGGTCTGCCTTGATGCAATGTTGGTTCGGGACGGAAAGACGATTGATCGTTTGCGGCGGGTTTTCGGTTGCTCCAGATTCAATAACCTTGACAGGCGACCTCCGTATACCAATATTCCTGGAGGAAAAAAACAGTTATTGTCTGGACTGTTTGAACGAACCAAGGGAGATTGGAGTGAAGGCGGAACGCCAATTGTCAGCAGACAGGACGAGTTTTATAAAAAGTTTACTGATTGGATGAATGACGCGTTGTATACCGGTTACAATATCGTTGAGCTGTCCGCCCCTTGGTATGAATTGGAGCCTTTGCCGGGGGTATATGAGTTTCGTTACCTTGACACGATTGTCAAGTTAGCGACCGATCGGGGACTTGCGGTCATGTTGCGGGTTCATCCTTGCGTGGATAAGTTGCCGGAGTGGCTCGACCGTCAGACGCAACGCTCTGCTGATGGAAGATGGGTTGGTATCTGGAAAGGGGGATCAACTCCAATCTGTACCCTTGCCTCAGATGTAATGCGCAATGCACAGGAAACGTTTCTGTCAGCATTAGCTTCGCATTATGCACCAAACAGGAATGTGATCGGCTACACTCTTGGCAATGCATTTTTTGATCACGGATTTATCGACATGCCCCACCTTAGCCAATATAGCGGATACTCCGAACAGATGCGGATAAAGTTCTGCCAGTATCTGCAAAAGAAGTATGGGACGGTTGACGCAGCAAGCTTGGCACACAAAACGAACTATGCAGGATGGGAGCAAATCCCGCTTCCGAAACCAGTGTTCAAGACAACTACGGAAGGGCGTTTACTGCCGCGTTGCGATGCGCTGTGGCTTGACTATATCGATTGTAAGCGAAACGTGATTCTATCTTTCCGAACGCAAGCCATTGATGCGCTTCGCCGGGGGGATCCTGGATGTATTATTGGTCCCTATGCAGATGATGCTCGTGCACTGATGGAGGACTACCTTGATAAGCACAGCTCTGAAAACGTGATGCTTGCGCAAGGGTCGATGGAGGATTTGCACCCGCCACTGGCATTGGGATATGAAGTCCGTTATGAACCGATCCGGAAGGTAACTCACACCAGTCCGATAACGGATGTAGGCGTCAGCAATCTGTTATTCTATCAACCCGGCAGAAATACCTTTTTCAACTACTGGTCGGTGCATTGGCATTTGCCGGAGGTCGAGCCGACGATTCTGGAGGCGGAAAATCGTCTAAAGCAGTGGTTTTCCTGCGTGGATAAGTTAATGGGTGCCATGCCATTGCCGAAGGAAAATGAAACGGGCAAACCGGGTCTGGTCGTTGCTTCACTTGAAACCCTTTTGAATACATGGCAGCATACGTTTTCGCCAAGGTTCAAGGAGAACTATCTTGCTGCGTATATGTATCGTTGCGGATTGGAGCAGGTTGATTCTAGAGTAGCATACTCAAATCAGCTTGCCGCGCTGCTTGATGGTACTCCTTATGTATACATCCCTTGTTTCAACGATGAGATCAGTCATGAGTTGGCGGTAGCGCTTGAGAGTTACGTCCGTAGCGGCGGGCGACTGATTCTGGATGGAAATGCAGGCAATTGGACTGAGAAGGGAGTCACCGCTGGATCGCTTCGCGAGTTGTTGCAGTTACCGACGACTCGGGTGCAGCAGGAGCCGTTGTCGAATTCTGCGATGGATTCGGGAACAGAAGTTGCTCAGATTGATAAGAATGCAACTATGCTTCAGGGCTTACGGTTGGTCTTCAGGACTCGCCAATGGTATCCGCCGATCGGATCTGAGCCGTCATGGTTACACCGGTGTGCACGGGGATATTTCCTGCCCGCTCGTTTCACCGGAACAGTTTCAGACGAGGCTCAGGTATTGGCACGGATTGGAGCGGATCCGGTGGCATTGCGAATTCCGTTTGGTCAGGGAGAAATTCTTGCTTTTTCAGGCGCAACCGACTGGAGCGCCAGTACGGATCTGGCCGTGCAGTTGGACAACTGGGGCAAAGGCTTGCCGCTAGTATTGCGTCACAAACATGCACAAGATGCTTTGGTTTCTGCATTCATCAAAAACAAAACAATATATGCGGTCGGCCGCAGAATAATCTCCGGACAGCTTTTGGGAGAAATGGTTTGGGGTAAAAAGTATCCACTGGAAGCAAAGGAGAAACACGCGACATCCATTCCTGTCAATAATATGCCAAGTGGCATGTGGCATATCCGGGAGCTGCTGAATAGAGTCGATTGCGGATCTTTGCAGGGAGAGCAGATTCGTGCTGGCGGCATTCATTTGTCACTCTCTCCTGGCGAGGCATTTCTCCTTGAAATAGAACCCGTACCGTTCCCCTGATCTGGAAGCCATTTCTATATTTAGATGTTTCTCTCATTCAGCATGAAAGTCGGGGCAGACTGCCGTTTTCCCCTTTCTTAAAACAAGAGGCTTTCAATTTAAACAAGTGACAATGAAGAAAACTCACAACACAACGATTATCATGATACAGTGATTTTGAATTCAGGTAATACCCGTTATTGCATCCTATTGCCTGGTACCATGGTTGATGACCGTTCCTGGAAATGTGCTCAAATCCAGAGTGGCAGTGATTGCATTTTGTTCAATACCTGCTGTGTTGAGATAAATGTTCTTGATCGATTGTCCGTCCGAATATGGTTTCAGCCTTCCATCCTCACTGGACAATAACGATATGTTAAACGCCTGCCAGCGGCCATCCCGCCAATAGAGATATGCGTTTGACAATACCGTCTCGGTTAGAAGTTTGATAACTTCGTGTGTTTCAGAACCGCCTTCTTCCATTTCACCCGGTTGTGCAAACGGCAGAA
The DNA here is from genome assembly GCA_003249795.1 of bacterium. GTDB lineage: Bacteria > Planctomycetota > SZUA-567 > SZUA-567 > SZUA-567 > SZUA-567. Next base: position 15,782 of record QKHZ01000119.1, read on the forward strand.
AGCTTTCACCTACGATCATTCGGTTGCTGGCGTTGAGAACATTCATCTGAGGAGAGTAGCAGAAGAAAAGGTCTCCCTGTCGAGTATTCACCAAGTGCAGGCATGCGCAAAGGTTTGAAATGAAACGATCAAGATAATCAGGATTGCCTGTCGCGAGATATAAATTATGCCAAGCAAGACCGGTCCAGGCACTCCAGCCGTGCGGCGTATTCAGGCAGTTGTTCCAGCCTACGGCCCAGAAGCTTTCCCAGAACCGTATCGTCGCTCCATTGGCGACTGCTTGAGGGCTTTTCCATTCAAGACAAGCATGCCCTTGCATCAGTTTTTCGGAAAGCCTTGCATAACGAGGATCGCCGGTTTTCATGCTCCATTGCGCAAGTTGCAATGCGGCACACGCAATCGCCCCGTCTTCATAGCATGGAGCGCCTTCCGTACCTATATCTTCACCGCGACTGAGCAGGTCATCAAGTGCGTGAGAGACGGAAATCTGAAGTCGCTTTGAAAAATCGATATAGCGGTTTGCTTGTGTTTGCGTGGATGCAGTTGTTGCCGCCGATACAAGCGTCTCGGCAAGATCCAGCAGGGACTTGGCAATGTAAATAACGCAAGTGTAATGCTGAGAACCTCCATGTGCATAAAACCCGCCATCATTTCCTTGGCATTTGAACAAGACTTCCGCTAAATTCATCGCCTTTTGCAGCCAGGTTTCCCCCAATCCCGCATGCCATGCTTCCCGGCACAGGTCAATTGTGCAGGAATGGTTCTGGATGCGGTCTGGGTTCATGCGCGGTTCGCCTTCCGGAGAATAAACCGCCTGAAATAGTTCATTCTCCAGAAAACCGAGAATCAGTTGCTTGCGCGGTTCTGTTGGAGCAATACGTTGTGCAGCCAACAATGAAAACATCGGCATTGATGCTTCGCAGACTTTTGTCGCTTCCGGCGGATGCCTTCGACTGGCAACAGATGCAGCGCAATGGACATAAGAAGTCCAATCGTCGAAGAAATATGCCGAGGCTGACAGCGCTTTTCCGGCAGCACGCATGATGAATTCCGCATCCTTTCCTCGGAGATCATGGCCTTTCGGAAATTCCATAACAAAGGGGATTTCATCGACATCATTAAGAAGGCGCTGACGTCCGGATGCACACAGTTGAAGATCACGCGCACCCCACCGCATCTCTGTATCGAATTGTTCGTCAGCAGGGATGAAAAGTTTGCCGATGGCGGCACAACCAGGCTTTGCACCTGAACGTTGCCATTGCAGATATGGAGCGTGAGAATAGCGGACGACTGCAATTCCGATATCATCAGGACGCTTCAGTGGAATATAGCGAAGTCGCCAGATGCGTTTTTCACCGGGTTCAAAAACATTTAATGACTCGCCCATTCGCTGCGGACGGGGATCTTCTGCACAAATCAGATCTAACGCAACCGTCATGATCTGATGTCCGCCACTTTTGACGATGCCGCGCCGGACAGATGCGAAGCGATCGTCATAAATGATCTCAAAACTTTCTACCGTGTCAGGTGAAACCAGCGCGAGCCACTTTCCGCTGGGCGTACCGAAGAGGGACCAAAAATGATCGTTCTCCGTGCGTAGGGCAGTTGGCATGAACTTATTCAGATAATCGGGATATTGCAACATGAGCATGTCAAGCCCGGATAAAAATCGTAGCCGTTTGCACAGCGCCGGTTCAACCCCGGGATTGATTGCCTCAACGATAATTTCAAGATAATCATCAGAAACGTGAACGGATGTATTCAGATCCAGCACGTTCGTCTGCATTTCAAGGTGGACGCCCATACGCCAGTCATTGTCATGAAAAGAATAGGATACGTCTCCTTCATCGGATGTCTGGCGAAGTCCGATGATAAAATCATTTTCAGCACGGTCGATATGCAGCATGGAGAAACCTCTGGATATGTGTTCGGGAAAATAGAAAATCCAATACTCGATAAAGTCAATCGTATCCAAATAGCGAACGATTACTAACGGTAAATGAATAGTATGGAGTACGGCTGTCAACGTGGTAGTCACAGAACAGGGCATTAACCTGCCCGTTATGACGGGGGTCAGCCCCCCAATAATCGCTGTCACTATTGCAACCGAGCCTTCCGGCTGCGCCGCTGTCGGCGACACAGACGATCTTCGCTGGGTGAGGTAATTTTAAGGCGCTTACAGGTCGCGGATAGATTGTCCACGAATAGGCATTGGAGTAATCAAGGAGTCCGCAGTTGTAGCCGTAAAAGAGATAAGCTTGCCCAACCGATTCAATTGGATAGTTGAAACGGCTGTCCTTATAATGCTCTTCGCTCGGACAAACAAGAATTCCCGCTTGCTTATAAAAGTCCGTTGCCTGAGGAACTGTCATGTCAGCCGCTTGCATGACTGCGCCAAACCACCAATATTCCGGATTGCCTGCATTGTCATGCCAAGAACAGGGAAATAGTCCATGGTTCTGGTCGTTATAGGCGGAAAAACACATTCCTACCTGTCTAAGATTGTTTACGCATACCGACTTGTGTGCCAACTCTACAGAATTGCGCAACGAAGGCAGCAGCAACGCGCCCAGAATCAGCACGATTGCAATGACGACCAGCAGTTCAACCAGTGTGAAGCCGGGTGAAAAACGAATCCGGTTTGAGGCTGTGTCATGCGGCTGCGGAAACATGTCTTTCTCCTGATATAGTGTACATCGTATTATGTTATTTTTTATTGTTATCATTGTTAGTCATTGTGCTGTCGGTACGAATAATTACTTTATCAATGATTCCGGCAAAAGAATCAATTTTCTGTGCGTTATTAAATCCGATATCGACGGCAGAGTGATCTTGGCGGTAGAATCCTTTTCCTTTAAATGCATGGGAAAAGGCAGTGCGGCCGTCAACGGTAAGTGTAATCTCTCCTTTCGTTGCATCCGCAATGACACCGAGATCGGTCCATTTATCCAGAGGAATGGCAATTTTACTGTCAATATTGTAAAGCGCATTCGTATCATCTCGGTAAAGAAAACATAGCGAGCCGTACATGTTTAGACCTAACGTATAAACCGACCAACCTTTATTTACTAGGACACCCGGTTGGCCGACCGTACGTTTAACGTGAACCTGAATCGAAAGGCGTTTATCCGGATTCAGTACGGGCGCGTCTGATACCTGAATACGATTATTATAAATCCCGTCGAAGGACAACCCCCACTTGCCATCGGAAAGTTTTGTCCAGCCCGGATCGTCTCCTTCCTGATCAGAAGTTGACCCCATCAGTCCGATATTGCCACTGCCGCTGATGTCATCCACCCGCTGACCTTTGCCTTCGGAAAATTCATACCGTAACGCTTCATCAGCAGCGAATGCATCTGTTCGAATAATCCGTAAGCGCAGTTCCGAAGCAATAGCATCAACGGAAACGCGTTGATCGATTTTTTCAATTTCATCAAGTAATGCCGGTCTTTCTGAAATATGTTCCAGATATTTTCGCGCAAGATAACATCCCCATCCTTGTTTCTTTTTTTCATATTCATCAAACAGGTCTTTGGTGTACGTCAGCTTTGCTTCAGCTGTATCCTGCAATTTGCCGGAGTCAATGTCGGGTTGAAGCTGCATCTCCATCTGCTTAACATCGCGCAGCAGCCGCATGATGTCGCCTTTGCGACGAAGGGCAGCGCCGACATTGTGCGCCTGAACCTGCGCGGGGCTGGATGGTTTTGAGCCGATTCCGATCCCGCTAGCCAGTTGTTGTGCATTCATTACACCGAGGGATCCGGTGAATCCGCTGCCCGTTATCGTCAACCGGTACGATCCTTCCGGAAGGTTTTTTACGCAGAGAATTTCCTGATTAAGTTCTTTGGTAAGTCCAATGTATTTGTCCGCATCATAGGCGGTGTCCATCATCGGCAGCGGAAGCGCAGCGGAGCGGAGTACGCATTCAATCGCAAGATCAGATGACGTCTCAGATGGTTTGGACACAAATTCAGCAGAGGATGCCAGTGATGCTGAAGCAACCTTTGCGGCGGCGTCAAGATCAAACGACGCCACCAGCGGATCAATGCCCTGCGCTTTCAAAAAGAGCGTAGCCATTACCCAGTGCCCGAGTTGGTTCGGATGGATGCGGTCAGGGTTCGTCAGGCTCGATGTTGGGTCTTCTTCGTGCATTTTTGCGATGATCGCATTCATCGGGCTATGGAAATCCACAACGGGAACGTCAAACGCTTTGCCGAGTTGACGCAGAATCAGAACCATCGCCTCCAGCCCGTCATCTGTGCCGTCGTCATTGAGGGATTTCGATTGCAGGGTCTGGTCATACGGCGTCGGTGTCAGCAACGTCACGGTGATCCCTTTTGCCTGCAGTGTGCTGACCAGAGAATGCATGTTGCGCCCGTACCAGTCGAGTGCGTTTTTTCGGCGTTCTTTTGCCGATGCAACTTCTTCTGTCGTGTGGGTAGGCTCGTCTTTAAAATAGGCGCCGCGGTCCACATCGTTCATTCCGAACATGATTACGACTTTGGTCGGATTATGGACAAGCACGTCTGATTCAAGACGCCTAACGCCACCGCCGGCGGTATCGCCTGAGAAGCCGCAGTTGAAGAACTTGATCTTCCTCTGGGGATAGCGCGTGACGTACAAACCATTCACGTACTCCCAGTAATAACCGCTGTGCGTAATGCTGTCGCCAAGAAAGCAGACCCGATCGCCGTCTTCAAACTTCGCCACCGTAGCAGTTGCATCCTCCGCCCCTGCAGCTGTCGTAAACAGTAGATAGCCGGATAGTACCAGAGCGAATGCAAGTGTGTAAATTCTCATTTTGCAGTTCCTTTCTTGACGGCTGCGGTAATCGCGACAATCAGAGGATAAAGATCATTGTTTCCTGAGATAATATCAATCGATTCAATCTCGCGGTCAGGATACGGATTTTTCCATTCAGCCATAAAGACGCATACGCTCCATCCTGTAAGATTACGCCCCTGCCATGCGACCACGGCTTCAGGCAATGTCGATGGATTCGACCATTCCCCTACCTGGATGCCTTGTTTGATTTCGAAGGGCTGGGTCCAACTAGCAGGATCCTGCCCCATGATCAGATCTTTAAATCCCTTATAATGGATCAGGTATTTCCAGCCGGGCTTGCCGCCACCTGAATTCCAGCAGGAAGAGTGCAGAAAGAACAGCGAGTCCACTTTGCGTCCGACCGGGATCGCCTTGACGGCTTCGGGCAGGCTTCCGTCGTGTTTGTTCCACAGCGCGATACAGCCGCCACCATCGTTATCATCAGGATTGATAATCCAGAACGGTACGCCACAGAAAGTTTGTTTTCCGGTGGGAAATTCCCGCAGGTCTTTTTCAGCGCCCTGTGCAGACCAACCGCGTTTTTTGCCTGTATTCTGTACAGGAGTCGTTACGCAAGTCGGGCCTTCATCCTTGAAACCGCGATTGCAGAATGGCGCAAGCTTGATCGGGAACAAGTCGAAGTTACGCAAGAGTTTTCCCTGATCACTGTCAAGAACACCTTTGGGGCGGATCTTTGCACCGAGGTTGACGCAGAACGTCGACAGAACCGTTTCGCGTTGCGGCCTGTCGGTCCACCGCCCCATGTCAAGGATGATTTCACCTTTACCGAAGCTGATTTTGCTGAAGAGAGCTGGATATGTCATGGGGACAACACTGTCACCAACTGGCTGCATGCGGAGGATATCGGTCTTACTCGGCTTGCGATCCTCATAGGATTGGTTGTGTTCCGACAGGTTCCACGCAAGATCGTCGTTCGAGACACCCCATAACAACGGATTGACTACGGTCTTGACAACACGCGGGCATGCAAATGCTTCAGCTTTGACTGAAAGTCCGAATTGTTTGTTCAGAAATGAAATCATGTCGCCGTCAGGAGTATTGATAACCAGTCTGCCGCCGTTCTCAACATATTCACGGACGCCCTGTGTCGCAGCAGTCAAGCGATCAGCCGATTTCCAGTCCGTTACCATGACCGTTCCGAACGCATTGGCACTCCCCAGTGCAGAGAAAGTGTCGGCACGAAGATCAAAGACGACACCGATTTCATTTTCAAGATATTCCTGCAATATCCCAGACGGCGTAAGCAATGCGATTTTCTTGTCTTGCACTTCCGCGTTATTCACATTTGCATAGTCGATAATATTCTGAACCAGTTGAAGAGCAGCAGGTTCATTTGCCAGCGTTGCTGGGGTTAGCTCCAATTGCGTGCAAAGATACCATCCTTTTTCAAACGGGATTTCCATCAGGCACAAATCATCCAGATGGTTACAGTCACCGTCTCCGCTGGCTTTGCCTCCGCGTATCAGAGCACGGAAACCGCCGCCGGTAGGCATGTGCATCGCAAGTGAATACACAAGGCTTCCTTCTCCGTTATCCCAGCACTTGAAGTCTTCCTGTAAAAGCCCACGAAGAACAGGATGCCCCTGTGCCGTAATTGCGGCGAACGATCCTGAATTGTCGCCAAGGCTCAGGTTGCGAACCGGTAGCCACGGCCGAACCGTTTCCTGCCGCATGACCAATACATGTCCGCCGCTACGAACATAAGTAGAGAGTGTTCCCGCCGCCCTTTCGATCTGGCCATCAGCAGCGCCGTCTCCAACAATCAGCAGATTTGTCTTGTTCAGCAACTCCGGCGTAATCTGATCAAGGGTACGGAAAGAAAGTCCAGCTTTCGCCAATGCGTCTACACTGATACCGCTCGGGTCATAGACGGCGATATTCATATTTTTCTGTGCAAATTTTCTGTGCGGAAAAATGCTCAGCCGCTTCGTGTCTTCAAATCGGTGCCCATCTTCCGATGAGACACATAGACGCAAGTTGGCGAAAGTCTGATCTTCTGCCTGAGGCGCTACGAATTCAAACGGCACAATCTTGCAGGTTCCGGCATCAAGTGTGATTGTCATTTCATTATGCTGGAGTTTATTGTCGCCGACGGTAATGTCCCACGCAAAGGTCAGTGTTTTCCGCGCGCAAAGATCGTTAAATACATATGCTGTGCGCTTGACATTTTGCCCGGAAAAGAACCGGACAGACGGCTCGTGCAAAAACGCCGCAACCGGATTGATATAGTCAAACCCCTGATAGGTCCGCAGGTGCCCACAAAGTCCGGACACTCCCAAAATTCTCAGCGCCGCATACTTATCGAGCCGACTGGTATTCAGGGCTTTGGTTGTCGGCAGAGGGAAGATGTCATCACAGAGCGGGCCGGGGCAGTATGATTCTTCACCAATAATCCCAGCGCCAAATCCCGGTGCGGTTTCACTCTGATAGCTGAACTCTGCCGGAAACATCGGCTTTGTCCGCGGCCACCCCGATACCGACGTACAGTTAGGACGATAGACCATCGCCGGACCTTCATTCCACACCGCCTTGCGCCGCTGGATCTGCGATTGAGGCACCTGACTTAAGGGGGTACCCAGCCAGTAATAATCATCTGGCAATACATCTGCTAGCGGATAATGCGGCGCGTAGATTTCTGCAAGTCCGCCGATATCTCCGCTGCCTTGGCTCATGACCAATCGCGTCGGATCATACTCTTTCAGCTCTTTCATGGTTGCGCCGATGCCACTCAAACGATCCATCGGTTTGTCTTCGGGAACGATTTCGTTACCGGCATTCCAAAACATGATACTCGGGCGATTGTAGTGCTCATCAACCACGCGCTTCATCCATGGGCCCCAGTTTGTGAACGTACGCGGATCAGTGAAGTCCGTTCCGCTGTCCTGATTGGACTCCATGCAGATCACGATGCCGACTTCATCGAACAGGTCAATATTTTCTGCTTGCGTATAGCTAAACCATTCGCGACTGTATGTTGCATTCCGGGCATGATATGATCGTACTACATCGATTCCCGCATGTGGGTCTTGCCCCACAGTCCAGAATGTCCCGATGCGACCGGATGATCCATACGGATGAAAAGGATGTCCGTTTAACAAGAATTTGTCTTTGTCAATTGCAAACTCACGGACGCCAAAGCGGTTGTCGGTTACATCAAGCAGTCCTGCGTTTTTCTCTTGAACAGCAGGCAGAATCTCTGTATGTAGTTGATAGAGTTCAGGTGAGAACGGGCTCCACAGTTTCGGATTTTGCCACGCGGTTTCAGTCACGTTTTCAATCAACCCGCCAGCGGGAACACACACTTTTTCCGGCGAGCAGGCAAGTGTATCCTCACCTTTATATAGAACCTTGTGCTTCAGAATAATCTCTACGTCGGTGTTTGTCGTATTGGCAATGCGTGTTTTGACCCACAGCTTTTGTTGCGACACGTTTGTTCTGATGAAGACGTGCTCGATTTGGATCTCAGGTTTGCTTTGCAGGCTGATCGATCCGCGCATGCCCCACCAAGTCCATGGCCGGAGGTTGCTTTCGCCGATCAGATTATTGTTTAACTGTTGTGACGATCCGTCCCAGTACCGGTCGTCGATGGGACCGAGCTCAGGCTTGGCCCATCCGGTCGCATCGGTCACGCCGACATAGAGCGTATTCGTGCTGCCGGGTTTGGCTTTTTCTGACAGGTCGATTTCTGGAAAGTCTCCGGTCCCGTCATAGACTGGCGCATCGAAATCATTGAGATATACGGTTGCGAAGCAGCTGACATAGCCAAGCTTCAGACTGATGCGGCTGCCTTTGAAATCCGCTGGGATTTTTAGTTCGCGCCTCAACCACATCCGGTGTGTGCCGCCTGAAGAATTCCCGGAAATGGAGAGCGGCATTTCTGCTGGTTTCCAGCCGGTGTTATCAGGTTTGACCTTCAGTCCAACATTAAACGGAACATTCTTCCGCTCCCATCCGGAGCCATTCAGACTAATCTGCTTACGGACTCCCTGCCGTTTATTCATAACAGGAAAATATGTCCAGTAATTTCGAATCGAACCATTTTCCGAATCCATGCCATATATAATTTTATAGTCATCTTGTATTTCCGCAGGAATTTCGCGATGAATCGTTTCGCCTGCTTTTAAGAGAAAATCAGATGAGCCTTTCCGTAGGATTTTCCCGAAGTAATCTTCCACATGCCATGATTCGGACACCCGTTCGTCTTGCGTGAAACGGTTTGTAATATCAAACACCGCCGCCGGGATATCTGAATTTCCGGAGCGTGTTAATTCTGTTGGGTTTTGTGATAGAACAATACGGTCAGGTAATGCAGGCCGATAGAGTCTAACTTCGCCAAATGGCAAACCAGAGGCCGAAAGTTCTATATCGTACACTTTTAGTTGCAGCGTATTGTTTTCTTGAAGAAGATTTGCTGGGACAAGGTAGATGGCCGGCCGGTTCCAGTTCTGGTTATTACTGACCATGGCGTCGTTACGGAAATAATTCACAAAGCTTTCCATTCTCTGTCCGTAACGGAAATCTGGCTGACTGCACCTTTCGACCACAGTCAGTGCTGTGCCGTTAAGCGCAACCTGTTCAACAACCCGTTGCTGACCGATCGACAAAAGCAAATCGCCTTTTACGAAAGGTTTGTCAAAACATATGCGATAGTTAACATTCCCGCAGGCCTGTCGCGGATTGGCATTGCGCCATGTTCGTGTCAGTGTCTGTTCAATAGGGATTTCACTGCCCCCAAAATCCATGACCCAGCCAGAATGCAGAAATATGGTTGAGTCCCCGAGGGCTACTGGATGATCGACAGCCTCCTCAGTTCGAACCGGTGACTGTATTAATGTAAGTGCCGCCAGCACTACAACCACCGCAAATTTGAGCATACTGTTTGATAAGGCAATAGTTATGCGCATTCAGCTCCTCCTTAAAGTCTGATGTTGATGACAGATAATAGAGTTAATGGATATTGCTAACGGATTATCGTTTTTGTTGATTCACGGGGTATTACCTGCATAGAAACCTTTTTATGGCACATGTCAGTGACTACTCCGTCAAGAACTTCCCATAATAAATTTACAGTCTTTTCTGCCAGTTCATTTTGCGAATATCCGACTGTCGATACTTGTGGCCGGGAGATTCTGGAATTGAGCATATCCTCCAAACCCATCAGGCTGATGTCATCTGGAATGTGTAATCCGAGTTCTTGAGCAAACTGTAGAATTTCCACAGCGATGACGTCGTTTGCCGCCAGGATTGCATCCGGCCTGTGGTTGCCGAGAAGCGTTTTCTTGACGTCGTTCACATTTTTCTGCACATGCCACAGCAGCGGTTTCTGCGCCTCCAGTCCGCATATTTCCATCCCGTCACGATACCCCTGTTCTCGAATACCGAATGTCTGTATTTCAGCTTCTGAACTGAGAGCAGTCGCAAACAGGATTGTCTGATGGCCGCAGTCGTACAGATACCGCACTGCATCTGCGCATCCTTGCTGAAAGTCTGGATTCACTGATGAAATAGACGCATCCACTGGAACTGAAGTGCAGTAGACAATAGGAATATTGTGCTGTTGAAACTGCTCTGATAGCGTGCATTGGTGTGTCACGATTGCCCCGGCTATGCCATCAAGCTCTTTAGATTTCATTTGCTGTCCACCGATTACCATCCGGTCAAGAAAACCCAGTTTGCGGAGACTCATCTGAAGGTGCTGATAGAGCTCAAGTTCATATTTGTCGACACGATCAGTCGGGCAGACGAAGAGAATTTCGTGCGATCCGACCGACTGCATTGCCTTGGCCATGCCGCGTCCTACGACATAGGTTCCACAACCACGCCGGGTTTCCAGAAGTCCTTGCTTTTCTAGATTCCGAATCGCTTTCTGGGCGGTAACATAACTAACGGAGAATTCCTCGCACAGTGCTCGTAATGATGGGAGCTTGTCGCCGGCCACATACTTTCCTGCTAAAACCCACTTCCTGAGCATCTGCTCAAACTCACAAATCGTCATGAACTACATTTCTCCGCTCCAGTGATATAAATCTACTATATCACTGGAGCGGAGAAATGCAACTTATTATCCAAGATTTTTGTAACAAGAGAATATGGCAGGCATAGAAAATAAAATTTCACGATAGACGATTACGCCAGTTATTCAGAAGCCCTAACCCATTTACCACTAAGCATCTGTAGATAAACCAATCTGTCTCGGAAAAGGGTGGTGATGCTTGCAGATTGATTTATTTTTGCTACAATACTCAGGTCGGGTTTTCTATAACTATTATGTACCTTTGTCCGGAATGAAGACTATGCGGCAATGGTTGCTTTATTTGCTACTGATGTGCGTAACGACTGCCATTACGGTGGTTGCATATCGCCATGCCCATGCAGAATGGGTGGTTTTCCGACAAGCTGAATCGCTATTTTCGAAACAAAACTATGAACAGGCTATTCCCCTGTATCAACAAGCGATTCGAGATGGACTCGTCAACCGGGATGCGTTCAGGCACCTTGCAGAGTGCCATGAACAGAACGGGACACTCGACGATGCGATTGCACTGTATGAATCATTTGCAAAAACTGATGTAAACGATTTCTGGCTGCAGCTTGAACTGGGCGGACTGTATGCCCGCCATCAACGCTTCGAATCTGCAGTAAAGACGTACCGGTATGCTCTCACGCTTGAACCGCAAAACCGTACCGCGAGGATTTTTCTGGCACGGAGCCTGACGGCAGTACGAATGTTCGACGAAGCCGCTGATGAGTATAAAATTCTTTTGGGAGAGACGCATGACTCCAAATAACCGACACAAAATCCGCGCCTTGAAGGTATTCTCTTTTTTGCAGACGGCGGCTCTCTGCGCCGCTCCTTACCTCATTGCTGCAGAAACCGTCCCTTCACAGCCTGAACCGATTCTTCCTCCGATTATTCTGTCTGAACCGGAGCTGTCTGTAACCAGTGAAGAAATTCCCGACTGGCAGGCCCGATGGGAGCTGGCGCGGGTTTATGGATATGCAAAGCGATATGACGAGTCGATTGCCGAATACGAAAAACTTCTGAAAGCAAAGCCTGAGCTGCTTGCCGCAAAGCTCGAACTTGCGCGGGTTCTTTACTGGAACGGGAAGCCTGAACAGTCGTATGAATTGGTTCAGGGGGTTGACCCGGAAAAACTCGATGTACCTTCCCGCATGCTTTTGGCTGACCTGTATTCCGTGCGAAAGGAATATGCAAAAGCGGAGATCATCTATCGGGC
>QKHZ01000275.1 GCA_003249795.1 bacterium
GCATCTAAATTCGTTGTCAAGTTTATTTTTTCACCCTTCAAAACCACCGAAGACCGAAACACTCAACCGTGAAATCCAAACGTCCGATTTCACCCCAGGGCCACTTCTTTCAACCCCGAAGAGCCGACCATTCTACACCACTTTCAGTTTTTGTCAAAACTTTTTTCAAGCCCCCGACTACAAACCACCTAGCCAAGCACAAAAACCAAAACCGCATACAACACCGCGACCCTCCCGCCTCTCACCAGCAAAGTGCCAATCAGCAACGAAGAGCCGCGCATTCTACAGCATAACCAACTACTGTCAAGATCTTTTAATCTTTCAGTCGCTTTGCCCTGGGATGCGCCTTGTCGTATACACTGGCCAAGTGCTGAAAATCCAGATGCGTGTAGATTTGGGTCGTGCTGACATCCGCATGTCCTAATAATTCCTGCACCGCCCGGATATCTTGACTTGCTTCTAGCATATGACTAGCAAAGGAATGTCGTAACATATGCGGATGGATGTGTTCGGACAATCCGTTTTTCACGCACCATTTTTCCAAGCGCATTTGCACACTGCGCTGCCCAAGACGGGCGCCGCGCTTGGAGACGAATAGCGCATCGGACTCGACAGCCGGACGACACGCCAGCCAACGCTGTATCGCATCCAGCGCTTTCTTTCCCACGGGAACCTGCCGTTGCTTTCCGCCTTTTCCATACCGGACTTTCAGACCACCTTCCGAAAGATCAATATCATGGATATCCAGCATAACCAGCTCGCTCAAACGCAAGCCAGAGGAATAAAACAATTCAAAGATCGCGACATCCCTAATTTCTAGAACGGAATCCGCCGAAGCATCCAAAATCCCCGCAACCTGATCGACATCCAATGTCTTGGGTAACTTTTTATTCGATTTAGGCGCCTGAATTCCCTGGGCAGGGTTTTGCTCGAGCAACTGCTTTTTCAGCAAATGCTGAAAAAAACTCCGGATTGCCGCGAGTTCGCGCTGAAGAGACTTCGCCGTAATGCCTGCCTTATGGCGATTTGAAATATAAAGCCTGATATCTGCGCCTTCTAACTGCTGCCACTGCTCGATCTGTCTTTCCGAGCAATAATGCCTGAAACGACTCAAGTCGCGCTGGTAGGCAGCCACGGTATGGACAGAAGCTCTTTTTTCGCCTCGCAGATAATCTAAAAACGACTCTATCGAGTGCAGAGCTTCTGGCAGCATATGATCGCTAGCTATGCAATAGCGATATTAAACGAGTCGCTATGATTTCGCTCATCTGAGTCAGAAATAAGCTCCCCATACTGTAATGAAACCGCCCTTCATCCCGACTGCCGATCGCCAATACGCCTTCTAGCTGAGTAAACGCCATAGGAATAATGGCACAAGAACGCACCTCGGGCGCCGCTTCGCCAAACAGAAATCGTGCTTGAGCTAAGGTTGGCCGCCCGCACTTCGGCTGATTTTCAAGCAATATGTTGGTGAATTGATGCAATCCTTCATCGTCCGGGGCCACAAAAAGATTATTCAACGGCGAATCAGCCCGTTCCTCGACTATCTTGACCGAAACAAAATCGGTTAAAAAACATTCTGCCAGCACTTCATTCAAATTCGCAATTGCGTCTTCAAGCGTATTGGCTTCCAACATTGCCAATGTCAACTCATGCATGCGATTAAAAGCCGCATCATTCTCGCGCGCAATATCAATCAACGCCGTGAGCTGATTTTCCTGTTCCTGATGTTTATTTCTGAACAACTCTAACTGCTTCGAAATCAACGATACTGCGCTACCGCTCGGATGAGGTATTTGCATTTGCTCCAGCAAATCCAGATGATTCTGAAAGAAATCAGGATGCTGTTGTAAATATTCCGCTACTTGCCCTTCGTCGACTTGCACTTGTTGCTGATCACTCATAACTGTATTTGACCTTCAAAAACCGAAACGGCCGGTCCTCTCATGAAAACAGGATGCCCTCGCCCCGCCCATTCAATTATTAAATGCCCCCCGGGCAAACCGACATCAACCTTGCGATCAAGTATTTCTTGTTCAATCCCCGCCACAACG
>QKHZ01000100.1 GCA_003249795.1 bacterium
AAGGGGATTATGAATAGACATAATCCCAGGTTAAGACCGTCTGCATCCATTATACCGGTGAGTGTGAAAAAGGAGCAGCCAGCCGTCCAGCCACATATAAAAACGGCAAAAAAAATTTTTAAGCTGATCATACCTGTCGTTCTATATTCGACAGATAAAGTATTGTTTGGCTCTACAGTTGTGACAAACCCTTTGGGTGGATTAGATAGCATGTTCTATGCCTTTGTTTTACGATTGACTATATTAATATACGCCCATTATCTTATTACCATTTATTTCAGCAAGAGAAAACTTTTCATCCTTATGGATAACGTCTTGTGGATTATCTGGTTATGACTGAACCGAGGGGAGACTTTGGGCTGACTAGAAAAAAGCAACAAAATAGTGCAATATAAAGGTTGACAGACTAGTAGCTATTTAATAGAGTGCTGCGCATGAGAATGGATGATGATTTTCCGTATGTGGATCATTTGCCGAAGTTGTTTCGCAAGTCCCCGCTGATCAAGCGAGAGGGAATCCGCTGGTATACGCAGCGCGGATCGCGGCAAGAGTTCTTCCACTGGTATCGCATCCTCAGTGAAGCGTACCCCGGAAACATCATCCCGTATCAGTACGTGCCGGAGTTTATCGGCGTGTCGCGTGCGTCAGTCCATAAGCGTGCCAAGAACGGCGGCCTGACGATTTTCAGCTTTGTGGTGACCGAGCAGAAATACACGATCCTCGGCTCCCGAAAAGACCGTGATACAAAAAAGCGTTATGATCTGGCGATTCTCAGTGAGTGCATGGAGTGGTATTCGCGGCTGCTGGATCGGGCAAACCGCAGCGAGATCGATTACCCGAGCCTTGACGAAATGGATCAGGAGGATTAAGCCGTTTACGTGTGTAGCGGCATGTTGTTTTTTGACGAAGCTGTGTTTTATTTTGACCGCGAGCGGGCCGGAGCGTAGCGGGCAAAAGAAAACTCAGCACAGGCAAAGAAAGGAAGTGGCACGTTGCCACAGCCATAAACGCGAAACTCAGGCAACAGTTTTATTCTGTATTGTCCGCCGCACAGACAGGTTGTTTCTAATCGAAAGGAGAAACAATGAGGAAACGGATTGAACTCGAAGTGACCAAAGAAGGCATGCTCGTGCAGTGTTATGTCAAAGATGCCAAGGGAAAAAAGATCCCGCTTCTGAAAGAGTACATCCTCCGTTTGACCAAGAAAGGAGGAGTTGTTTTAATCTAACCAAATAACTGACAATAAAGATCCCGCCCTAAGCCAGCCACGTTCACGCTGAACCGAAGTCAGTCACGGGCATTTCCAACAAGGAGATGCCATGAAGAAACCAAAAACGTTTAAACACACTTACGCCGAATGTATACCCCCACACCAACATGCTGAAACAGGGACGGACAGCGTTGCATTCTGCTGTTATAAAACAAGATCAGGAAATTCTCAATTATCTGCTTTCACTTAAACCAAATATGAATGTAAAACACTATTTCGATAAAACACCGCTTCATGTCGCAGCAAAGTCTGGCAATCTGGAGGCGATTCGTGCTTTATTGAAAGCGGGGGCTGATGTTGACGGCGACTCTCATGGCACAGAGATGACGCCGCTTTCCTCTTGATTGAATCCGGGGCCACTCCAAACCGTAATGCCTTGGCTGCTGCTCTGTCGACAAAAAATCCAGAATGTGTTAACCGTCTTCTAGATGCGGGTGCTATTCCTGATAAGGATTCGCTTTCGCGCGCTAAGGGGATTCATAGCGATGAAGGCGAGAAGCTTGTTGCCCGTATAGAAGGCTTGTTAGCTAAAATCAAACAAGAAGAGTAGCTCGTTCTACTGGTTTCCTGTCTTGCGAGTTCTGTGCCCACGCTCTTTATGTGCAACGGTGCTTGGAAACTGAACAGGCATCCGGTTTCGTTTTTCGTTTGAAGGTTAACGATTATCCATTGTTGACGAGGTGCAGGTTCAGCCAATCGAAATTTGGGCTAACACCTCCGCTAGTTCAATATAGCGATACGGTTTTTTGATAAACCCGACCGCCCCCATCTGCTTCAATTCATCAACCGCCCGGTCCTTGCTGTATCCGGATGAAACCAGAATTTTCGCTGACGGGTCAAATGCCCTGATTTCGCGAAACACTTCAGGCCCGCTCATATTGGGCATAATCATGTCAAGCAGCACGAGATCAACGCCCGGATATGAATCCTTATAATGCTGAATTGCCTTGGGGCCGTCTTCTGCAGTCAGCACTGTATAGCCGAGTTCTTCAAGCATCGCAACGGCGGTCTTTCTGATGACAGATTCATCATCGACAATCAGGATTGTCCCGGTTAATTTTTTCACCGCTACATCCCGCTGTGTCTGCTGCTCCAAATGCCCGTCGAGAATCGGAAAGTAAATGTGAAATTCAGTTCCGCTGCCAACAAGGCTCTCAACAGCAATTGCGCCATAATGATCCTTTACTGTCCCATAGACAGCAGCCAGTCCTAATCCGGTTCCAGCGCCTTCTTTTTTAGTTGTAAAGAACGGCTCGAATATTTTTGCCAAAATGGAATCGTCCATTCCGATGCCGGTATCTTTTACGGTCAGTTTGATATATTGTCCCGGTTGGATTGCAAAAGACGAGTTCTCGCAATATTCCTGATCAAACGAGATGTTTTCCGTACGAAAGGTCAATTCGCCGCCGTCTGGCATGGCATCGCTTGCGTTCACGCCGAGGTTGATAATGGTATTTTGCAATTGCGATTTGTCGCCCGACATAACATGTTGCGTTGCGGACAATTCAGTTGTGATATGAATCCGCTTGTTTAGGGAATGAAGCAGAATGCCGACAGAATCGTTGATCATGTCGTGTACGCTTAAGGGTTTTGAGATGAATTTTCCTTTGTGCGAAAACGAAAGCAGTTTGCTCGTCAGGTCGGCAACGCGTTCAGCAGCTTGAATGATAATCGCCACGTGCTCCTCGGCAATCTGATTGCCCTTGATCTGCAATGCCAGCAAGTCCGCCGCACCGATAATTCCTCCCAGCATATTGTTGAAGTCGTGGGCCACCCCGCCGGCAAGGCGGCCGATCGATTCCATTTTTTCCGATTGCCTGATGCGGGATTCAAGCTGAGCCTGTTCTGAAATGTCACGGAAGACCAATACGGCTCCGACAATTTCATCTTTCTCGTTGAGAATGGGTGCGCCACTATTTGCAATCACTCTCTCTTGCCCGTCTTTGGAAATGAGGATGGCGTTGGCCTGAAACTCTACCGGTTTGCCTGTTTTAACAACGTCAGAGACCAGTCCTGAAATCGCCTGAGAGTTTTGTTGGTCAATAAGGTGGAATACCTGGTCAAACAGGCAACCGATGGCGTCCTTTGCATTCCATCCCGACAGCGTTTCGGCGACAGGGTTCATTCTCTCGATCCGTCCACCCATATCGGTTGCGATGACGGCATCACCGATTGAGTTCAGTGTGATTTGCAGTTTTTCTTCACTTTCCAGAAGGGCAGTCTCTGCAACTTTTCGCTCTGTACAATCAAGCAGAACGCCATCGAGGAACAGGACTTCATCCGAGTCATCGTAAATGGCCTGTCCCTGTGAATAGATCCACCGGATCGTGCCATCTGCATGGAAAATCCGGTATTCAATAATAAAATGCCGGTGCTGTTTGATTGCCCGATCAACAGCCTCGCGGATCATTTGCTGATCGTGCGGGTGTACGAGTGAACTGTAGACTTTACTTTTGCCATTGATCAACTCAGACGGGGGATATCCGCAAAGCGCTTCGATTCCATCGCTGATATATTCTGTTGTCCATACGTCGTCATAAGCCGACCGATATACAGCTCCGGGCATATTATTAACGAGTGTCCGGTATCTTGATTCGCTTTCGCGTAATGCATTTTCGCGGGATTGCAGCGCATCGCGCATTTTGATAAAACTGTTTTCGAGAGTGACGATTTCGCGGTAGGCTGCCGGTTCAAGAGGAGATGAATAATCTCCTGCGGCAATCCGTTTCGTGTCTTCTGTCAGTTTCCCCAATGGATTTAGCGTCATCCGTAAGCTGATATATGCGGCGAAAATGGCGAACAGAACTGCCGCAAGCATCCCGCACAGAATGATATGTTGAATATGCCGTACCGGGGCAAACGCTTCATCAATCGTTTGTGTGATAATGACAAGCCATTTGGTCTGAGGCACAATTGCTTTACTGCCAATTTTATTCGTATTCTGGAACCGGTAATGGAATGTTCCTTCCTTGCCATAAAATCCGCGTTCAAAAACCATGATGCTCTTTGAATTGAATCGCTCCTCAATAAGCGTTGGATCAACATGCGCTATTACGGTTCCATCTGAATCGCAGATTGATGCATATCCATGCTGACCCAACCGAATGTTCTGGATAATGGTATCGAGATATTTTAGGTTGAGGAATCCGACGATCATGCCTTTCTCAAATGGAACAGACAGTGTCAGTGTTGGTCGGCCAGTTTTTGCGGAAATGAATGTTTGTGACCACTGTGGTTTATCCCGGTTTTTTTGCGCCAGATAATATTTCTGATAGGACATGTCGATGCCTGCCAGATTTTCGTCATATGGAGATATGTTTTTAACGATGCCGTTGTCGTCAAGGATCATGACCATATCAAACACAAGGTGATAGCGCAGGATTTCTGACAGGTATCGGTTGATGTTTTGTTCAGGGATATTGATGTCCGGATTGCCGAGAACCTGAATCTCATGAAGAAGGCGCAGCGGATCGTCAAGAAAACCTTCGAGCTCGCGGGCGACAGAATCGGCAAGCATCTGGTTCTTGCTGGATATTTCTTTTGCCATGTTATAACTGATGGAGTGATAGACGATGAAGCCTGAGGTCAGCAGCGGGATCAGCGCAACGACCATAAAATTGAATGTCAGGATATGCTTTAGGCTGACCATCCGTTTCATAGCGAACTCTTGATACAGTTCGGGTTTATTTTACAGATCGTATGGATCATCGCGTCCTTCACGTTTAGTAAATAATACACCCGATCGGGATCTCCCCATTGATCGAATACAATCGGTTCGCCGTCAATACCGGTGAAGGTTTTTTTAGACAGGATTGTCTGTTTCAGGTCGTGCGGCTTTTTTGAGTTCCGCAAGGATTCCAGAAGCACCTGAACGCTTTCATAGGCAAGCTGCATGGCAAGGCTGGGCTTGACGGAAAATCGCTTCTGCAATTCATCCTGAATTTTTATAAATTCCGGATTTTGACATTCGGCGTTGAATGCCGCGATGGAATACACGCCCTCGACAGCGCGTCCTCCGTTCTGGATGAAGGCAGGATCGGTAAAGCCCCAGGATGAATCGATGATCGTCGCAACCTGATTGATTTTGCGCAGATGCTGGCAAAGCAGAGCCGCATAGATCGCGTTGGTGACGATAAATACTCCATCAGGCTCGAAGCGGTTGATCTCTGAAGCCAGATCTGTTGCAGAAAACTTTGTGTTTGTATTAAAGGAGATGGCTTTGGCGATTATGCCTCCACGTTTGCCAAAGCCATGACTGAAAAATTTCTGAAACGACTCAGATAGATCGCTATTCGACAAATCGTAGGCAATGACGATCTTCCGTAAGGTTAACTGCGTGTAAGCGACTTCTGCAAGCAGATCCGCTTCTTTATCCACTGGCGATAAAAGCCGGATGAAATTGTCATCCAGTCCCGTCAGCTGGCTGGTGGAGGAGGCGCTGGCGACCATCAAAGTATTGCTCTTGTTCATTAACGGTACGGTTGCAACGCTCATTGAACTTAGCAGGTGCCCGACAATCGCTACAACCCCGGCGTCAATCAGTTCTTGGTCAACCTTGATTGCGGTCTCTGCGGTAGCTTTGTCATCTTTGACGATGAGCTCAATCAGCCGTCCGTTGATGCCGCCGAGTTTATTTGCCTCTTCAACCGCAAGCATTGCGCCGTTTCGAGCGTGTATTCCCGCTGTCGAAGCGCGTCCGCTCAGGGAAGAGACAAAACCGAGACGGATTGGTTCGGGGGCAGAACCTTTTTGTGTTAGAAAAGTGGCGACTCCACCAAGCGCCACGCAAAAGAGAAAGAAAAAAATAACGCGTTGCGCATTCCTCATTGCCGTCCCATCTGTACATGATTTTTGTCTGCCCATAAGTACTATACAAACAGAAAAACCTATACGCAATGTGAAATATTGCGTATAGGTTTGAATCATGCAGAAATACAATTCTCGCTATTTGGCGAAATTACTTGAACTTAGAGAGCGCTTGTGATGATGCAGGTTCTCTTGTTGGTATGGCCTTGGAGAATACCCGAATAGAGTGCCGTTTTATTTTGCAGGCATGAACCCGCCATGGTTGCGAATCTTATTCTGAATTACAACAGGATTACACCGGCCAACTTCTCCATTGTGTTCTGTTGCGGCGAGTCCAGCGGCAATTCCAGCCGCTTCGCCCATTGACATACACGTCGGCATGATCCGCAGTGCGCCGTTGACTTCCCGGTCTGAACTGATCGAACGGCCGGCAACAAGAAGATTCGAAATTCCCTTCGGTTGCAGGCAGCGGTAGGGGATGCCGAAGAATTCGCCTGTTCTGTATCTGGAGTCGTTCATCTCTTTTCTCCAGTCGTATAATCCTTTCCTCTCAAGCCTGCGTAACTCAAGCGAGGGATGGATATCGATAAGGAAACAGCAGAAAGCGATTTCATCATCAAAGCGGCGTCTGGCGTCATAGTCAGCGCGGACGAGTTGATACTGTCCATGAATCCGGCGCGTTTCGCGGACTCCCATGAGCGGGGCTGTATATGCCAGCGATGCGTTCTGCATTGCTTTTGGCATATATTTTTTATAGGCACGAAAGAGCTGGTGCGTAAGTTTTCGGCCATTCAGCAGCGCCTGCGTTTGGTTGCGGGGATCGGTATTGTCGACATTCCACAGGTGCCCGCTGTTCAAGACACGCAGCGACGAACCGACCTCATTTCCCAGTCCGAAATACGTATCCTGAATAAGCGGGTATTCCGGATCGTCCATGATTTCATCTGCCCAGTTCGGGTGTTGTTTTAATTCTTCTGCCGCCAGCTCTCCGTTGATATTACTGATGGCGAAACAATGCGTTGCTGGTTGCAGTTCTCCGGTCGGATCGCCTTTGTCATATCCGGCACCTGCCCATGCCGCCAGATCTGCGTCACCTGTGCAGTCGATAAACACCGATCCCGCAAGTGCTGTGATTCCATTTTTATTCGCCAGATACACCGTACCGATCTGGTCGCCTTTTTTACTGACTCCGGCAACGGTTGTGTGGAACAATACATCCACTCCCGCCTGTGTCACAAGTGCGTCGCATTCCCGTTTCAGTAACTCCGCGTCAATGAACGGAACACGTTTGATATAATCGTACTGCGCCGAATCCGGCCAGCTCGCCCGCATCACCGTCTGAGAAAGAGAGGAGTGAATGATATCCTGACCGTTATGAACTCCGCACCATGCAGGAACCAGCCCCAGTGTCGCCATGCCCCCCAGTGCGCTTCCGGCTTCGAGCAGGATTGCCTTTGCGCCTTCACGGGCAGCCGCAATTGCCGCACAGACGCCGCTTAATCCACCGCCTGCGACAACGACATCATATTCCTCGTCCATTTGCTCTACTGTTACCGTCGACGTTTTCATCCGACTTTTCTCCGATTGTGTTTTCCGAAAATAATGCTCTGTCGTCATACACCGCACTCTCAGAGCCAACCGTTTTGATACCAGAAATATAGCCTATTTTTTCAAAAAATGTTAGGAGCCCACAGTCGTTTATCTTGACTGAGAAGCTATTCTTAGTATATTTCGGTATGCGCAAATATTCGTTCGGTTTACAGAATGAGATCTTAACTCTGCTTCAGGACGCAACTTCGGTCTTGGGGATGAAGGTGTGTTTTCGGTGTCTGGATTATTCATTGCGTCCGCCGCAGAAGTGGTGGCTGCATGTTGTCGGCGCCTGTATGCTGCACAAGAACAATCCTGACGAGATTGAGACATGTGCGCATTTTGCGCAGGAGCAAACCAATCAGGATCTTCTGAAACACCCGCAGGGAATGATCCGCCGCTGCCCGTTCGGGTATACGGAAATTCTGTCGCCAGTGCTGGTTGATGGCATCTATGCCGGGCCACTTTTTGCCGGACCGTGCTGGGCTGGTAAGTCTACGCCGCCGCACCCGTCGTTAGTGAGAGTGACAAGTACAAAGTCGCTGCGGCCCAAGCTGACAATCCTGAATTGCATTGCCGTGAAACTATCAGATTTGATCCAGAACGGTTTGGTTGAATCCAAAAAAGACCGGCGGGAACAAATCATCGATTATCTTGAACAGGTCAAGTTCGGTAAAGCCTCAATTCACGATTTGGCTGCGCATCTGAATCTTTCACCGACGCGCACAACGCATCTTGTCCGCGAGATTTTCCAGACCAGCCTGCCGTTACTCGCCCGCCGCCGTAAGCTGCTTGCTGCTGCCTCCGATTTAGTTCACTCCGACCAACTTGTCGGCGAGATCGCCAGGCAATACGACTTTTCCGATCAGAACTATTTTTCACGCACCTTCAGTGAAACCTTTGGCATGTCGCCATTGTCATACCGGAAAATCTACCGCAATAAGGTTTGATCCGGTGAGATCATTCTGTATTGATATGGGTTCGGGCGAAGAGGCGGCGATATGCTCCCGGAGTAAAGTGCTCTTGCTGCTTGAACAGTTTGCGGAACTGCGCCGGGTCATGAAAGCCGCTGGCGCGGATGACCTCGTTCATATTCATATGCTTTTGCAGCAGTAACCGTTTTGCATATTCGATGCGGTAGTGGTGGAGCGATTGCAGGATGGTTCGTCCATAAACCTGCCGGTAGATCCGGGCGATGTGGTCGGGGCTGTACCGGATTTCCGTTGCGATGTCTCCAGTGCTGATTGCTTCATGAAAACGTGTTCTCAGGATTTCATCCACCTGTTGCGCCAGTGCGCATCCGGGGGTGTTCTCTGTACCGTACCGAGTCCTTGCCAATTCCCCCAGCATGATCTGCACATAGCCTTCTTCGATTCCGGTAGAAAGCCGCATCTGTTCCTGATCGTCCAGAAAACGCCGCAGAACCCAGCGTAGCCGTTCGGGTTCATCTAGCATGGTATGCTGCCGGATTGTCATTGTTTCTGCATCATCATTATCGTCATCAGTTGCAATGCACGACATATCAAGCGCAAAGTGGATCCAGTAAAAGCGCAGATCCGGCGGGTAGTCAAGCGTGCCCGCATGTTCGCGATGCGGAAATAAAAGCAGGGATTCTCCGGCTCTGACCGTGAACTCTTGATCCTCTTCGCGGATGCCAAGTTCTCCCTGTTCGACATGAATGATTTCATATGATTCGATAATGCGTTTGGGATGTCGTCCCACACCGCGTGAGACAAACAATCCGCCGTTTATGACGCAGATGCGCGATGGCAGTGCAAGACTCAACGGTTTTATCATGTTTGTGCCTCTATATCGGAATCGACTCGAAAATGCCGGAAATCCTCATCTTGCATCGTGCTGGATATCGTGTAACTTCAGAGTAGCCGATGTTGTTTCTTATTCAAATAAATTATAAAAAAGGATTCATAAATGAAAAGTCTAGTGAAGGAACCCGTTGCTCGGATAGTCGCCGGGAAACCGATCTGCTTGCAGGATACCCACGTAAATGACTCGTTCTGGTTGCCGCGGATTTTAGTAAACAGGACGCGCACATTGGTGATCGAGTTTGAGCTTCTGGAGAAGACCGGGCGCCTGACCGCGTTTAACCTGAACGGAAAAACTCACCAGTTCTGGGATTCGGATGTGGCGAAATGGATGGAAGCGACTGCGTATTCATTGGCGCAATATCCCGATCCAGCGTTGGAGCAGAAGCTTGACCAAACCATTGGGCGGATGTCAAACGCGCAAACTGAGGACGGATATCTGAACTCGTTTTATCAGACCAGAACATTGCTGAAGCGCTGGAGCAACCTGCGTGATATGCATGAGCTTTATTGTGCAGGCCACCTGATCGAGGCGGCTGTCGCCTATTATGAACAATGTGGCAAACGCGCGTTTCTTGATGTCATGTGCCGCTATACGGATATGATTTGCGCTACGTTTGGACACGCCGACGGGCAGCGTCGCGGTGTTCCCGGGCACCCTGAAATTGAGCTGGCACTGGTGCGTTTGTATCGTGCTACCGGTGAACAGCGTTATCTGGCTTTGGCGCAGTATTTCATAAATGATCGCGGCGTGGAGCCGAATATATTTGTTGATGAAGCTGTTGCGCGTGAAGAGGCAAATGCTGCTGCGTTTGATCTATCCAATATTCAGGCGCATATCCCGCTCAAGGAGCAGAGCGAGGCGGTCGGACATTCCGTACGGGCATGTTATCTGTATACCGGAATGGCTGGAGTCGCTGTCGAGACGCACGACGAATCGCTTTGGGCCGTATGCAAACGGATCTGGGAAAACCTGACCCGCAAGCGGATGTACATCACCGGCGGAATCGGTTCTACGCAGCATAAAGAACAGTTTACGATTGATTATGATTTGCCGAATGAAAACGCGTATGCAGAAACCTGTGCGGCGATTTCACTGGTCTTTTTTGCCCGGCAGATGCTGCTGATTGAATTGAACCGTGAGTACGCGGATATCATGGAACGTGCGCTTTACAACGGCGTACTCTCCGGCGTTTCTCTTGACGGCGAAAAGTTTTTCTACGCCAACCGCCTTGCCGTATATCCGGCGCTGATCGCAAGCAAAACAAATGGCGACCGATTTGCAGCGTTCCGTCAAGAATGGTTTGATTGTGCGTGTTGTCCTCCGAACATTGCGCGTCTGCTGGCTGATATTGGTGAATATGTCGCATCCATTTCTGATGATATAATCGCGTTGCACCTGTATATCGCCGGAAGCTATGACGCCGTGACATGTGGCCATGCCGTATCTCTTCAGATCGAAACCGATTACCCGTGGGATGAAACTGTCCTCGTGCGCGTTTCGTCGGGCACGACAACGGAGTTCACGTTGGCGTTGCGCCTGCCGGGGTGGTGCCGTTCGCCCAGGATTAAAGTGAATGGTGTAGATACGGATCTCTCTGCGATCACTTCATCCGGTTACGCATACTTGCGGCAACAGTGGGCAGACGGTGATGTCATTGCGATGACATTACCGATGCCGGTGGAACAGATGGAAGCTCATCCATCGGTGCGGGATGACGCCGGTCGAATCGCGTTACAGCGCGGGCCGCTTGTGTATTGTCTGGAGGAATGCGACAATGGCGCGGATCTTTCTGATGTTACGATTTCGCGCAGCGCACCGCTTTGTATCGAACGAACGGATTTGCTTGGTGGTATCGTAGCCATTACTGGAACGGCATTCCGCCGCGATCTCACTCACTGGAGCGACATGCTCTATCGTCCTGTTCGCGATACGGTCGTGCGAAAACAGTTTTCATTTACAGCCGTTCCGTATTGCCTGTGGAACAATCGCGAAGAGGGTGAGATGCGTGTCTGGTTACAGCGCGAGTGATGCGGCCACGCGGTATCACGTGTCAAAATGCCATCGCAGATGTTTGCGCTTCCTTCGAAAATCCCAGACAATGCGGATCGATAAGCTTGCCAGAGATTACATCCGGCCGGCCCACTTTTTGAAGCCCTCAAGATAATAGTCCTGCATCAGATCCCCTGAAGGACAGAGATTCTTGACCGCCTTCTCAGCACGTTTTGCCCACTGGATGATTTTGCGGAATTTCGAGGCGCGATATTGGAAATACGTGCTGTGCCCGCAGACGACGATATCCGGCTTCCACTGTAGCGCCAGCTCCGCGCTTTTAACAAAGCCTTCTGAAAACGCGCTGCCGTTGTACGCGCAGAATCCGCCTGTGCCGTTCCAGCGTGTTGTCGGCTGAAACGAGTCACCGCCGAAAAGTGTTTTCTTACCGTCAACCGTCGTCATGCAGACGCTGTGCCACCACGTCTGCCCCGGCCAGTGCGCGACAGAAAACGTGTATTCATTCCAGCGCCACTGTCCCGCTTCAGGCCAAAGTTTGTCCGCCTTGGGAGGATGCTCCATTAGCCACGGCAAGCCCTTGCGAACCTTGAGCGCTTTTGCCAGAGACGGATGAAGCCAGAATTTCGTGCCGTATTTTTTCTTTAACGTCGGCGCGCCGCTGCAATGGTCGAAGTGGTAGTGCGAAGCGATGCATGCCGTCGGTACCGCTTTGAGCGTATGCAGCAGTTCTTCAAGCACCGGAAGATCGGCCGAGAACGGATCGGCGACCAGCGCCTCGCGTTTTCCTTTTTTATTTATTGTATCGCTCAGCAGCAGGTAACCGTTGCCGCCGAACTGGTACAGATGGCCTGACAGTTTTTTCGCGCCGCACGCAAGGATTTCCGGTTTCAGATACAGGTCGGGCTCACCCTCGCTGATCTGTCCTTTTGCTATGTAAAACGCCATTAGTTTGTCCGCCGTTTTTGCAACAACCTGACGCGGATGTTTCGCGATCACCTCGCCATGCGACGGGCAAAGCAAATCAATCGCAATCCCATGGAGCCGCTGCAATCCTTCCCACGCCGCCAAAGCGCCGGATCCAGTCCAGTGATCCCACTCAAGATGATACGGTTGCCAGACCGTTGCACCCGTATGCACGGCGTCACCACAAAACACCAGTTGTTTTCCATCTATGCTGTCGACGACAACGGTGCAGGCATTGGCGCCGTGTCCGGGCGTTGACAGAAAACGGATGCGTTCATTTTGCCAGAATTGATCGGAGAAACCGGCCATGTCATAACGGATGCCGTCGATGCCGCGGCGTGCAGGCATGTAGTTTGCCGGACATCCGCTGGGACCGGTTTGCTGGTTGCGTTTTTCCACGCCTTCGGGGGAGAGAAACAGACGGTCGGCGGTCGGTGCATGAATGGCAAACGGCCACGATTTTTTTCGTGACAGTCCGTGGCACTGGTCGTCATGCGCGTGGGTCAGGTAAACATGCGACAGTTTTTTGATCCCGAGTTTGGGCAGTTGAGCAAGCCAATGGCCTGAACCGAAGTCGATGGCAATCGCCTCGTCTCCGCGCCTGACAAGATAGATATTGCAGGTGTCGGCAATCATCCAGCAATCAGCACAAAGTTGTTTTACTTCGTTTGTTGTTGCCGAATTCACATTGTCGGATTTCTTTTTCATCGGTGTGATTCCTGATTTGTTTTTTACGTGTCGGTATTCGTGCAGACGCTAATCGCATTATCTCAATTTACTTTTGCGATCATAGCACAACCGCTTTCACAGTCAAGGCGGCAGCGTTTTTTCTTGTAACTAAAACGGGAGTGACTGAACCAGTCACTCCCGCATTTCGCTCATTAACTGCGCAAAGCAATGTGTTATTTGGTTTGGGGCGCTTTGCGGATTCCTGCATTTGCCCCGGCAACGCAGATGCTTTCGATGCAGAGTTCTTCCGCTTTTCCGTCTTCAAACAGCGGGATGATATCCATCGTATGTTCTTTTGCCGGATCCAGTTCTTCTGCGACAAGCACCCACATCCGGCCGGTGTTGTTCGGTCCGAGCTGGCAGGTGTTGACCTCTTTTTCTTCGCCGTCGATCACGACTTTGCACTTGCCTGAATGCGGGGCCGAGACGCCGAAGAACATCACTGTTGAGCCGTTGAAGACCAGATTCAGCGGCTTTGCCGGATCGGTCATTTCGGTTTCAGATCTGCTCTTGTGGATGAAGTTGGAGGCGATGGTCACATCATCCAGCCAGCGGGTCATCAGGAAATCAAACGCGCAGTAGTCGGTGCTTGGCGTTGACGTGCGCCAGCCCTGTGGCAGTGGAGCCAACGATGAAATCCTGACGCGCGCCACATGCATATACGTATCTGCGTTGACCATCTTTTTCGGCACGACGCAAACGATGCCATCCGCGACCGCCTTGTTATATGCGTTCCACGCCGCCTCGGCATAAAGCGCGTAGCCTTTGTCGCACGGGTGGCAGGTGTCGAAACTTTCCGGCAGCCAGATTTCCTTCAGGTCAATCTCGCCTTTTTTATATTTCTCCTGCATCAGCGCGATTGCGTTCCCGCACGGTACATGATAGGCACTTGCGATTTCCTCGTGCGCTTTGACGCGGGTCATTTTGTCTAGCGTCCCGGCGGTTACCATATTTTGTGCGGCCAGAAACATCTGCACAACCGGGCAACCGGCTTCTGTGATCACGCGGCGGATAATCGCTTCCTGCGCAGCCAGCGTGTCCGGCGTCGTTTTGTCAACACCGTCATTCAGCGTGAAGTCAAGAAAAACCAGATCTGGTTTGTAGGCAAGAACGTCTCGGTCAAGCCGGTATGCGCCGAGTTGCGCGCCGCTTCCGCCGATAGCTGCGTCCACAAACGTGAAACGCGCTTCGGGATATTTCTGTTCGAGCTTTTTGCCGACGACAGCGCGATATGACGTCTTCTGCGGATCACTCGAGCGTGCTCCCCACGTCAGCGAACCGCCCAGAAACGCGACCGTAAGCCGCTCTCCATCCTCAGCTCTTCGGTTGAAATCGGAAAACGACGGTGACGCGGCAAATGCCGATGCAAAACAACCGACGAGAAAAACAACTGTCACGAAAAGCAATACTTTGTGCATAACCTGAGCCTTTTCTGAAGAGGATATTGAGTGCCTTATTGATAGATTTGATATTTGAGTATACGTTGATTCCCACTGTCGCCAACATATAAATACTCATTTTTTTCATCGGCTTGAACAACCTCCATCCCTGCGGGTTGATCAAAGCCTGCGCCGCTGTTGTCATCGACGCCTGCTGGTTTGCCGTATTGATAAAGAAGCTTTCCTTCGGTTGAGAGGCAGAAGAGTTTGTCTTGCTGGTAGTCTGAAACCCAGACCCGGTTGCGGCTGTCAATTGCAAGATCACGCGGGTTGACAAAGCTGATCGTATCCGCTGATCCCTGCGGCGTGAGGCCTGCTTCCCAGATGACGGCTCCTTCAGGACTGATTTTATAAACAGCCTTTAGCGGCCGTGCGGTGAAGATCAGATTGCCGTCACGGTCATGCTTGAATGAATACGTCGCTTCCCACGGGCTGAACCGTGTGCGAATGGCAAACAGTTGCCCGAAGTCAAGAAACGGTTTTAGTTGTCCGTCTGCGGTGATCTGTTTGATCGCCAGTGCAGTCCATCCTTTCTGATATCCAGGTTCGAGAACGCGAACGAGCATCCCGTCTTGGTGCCACAGCATTCCCCACACCGGTACATGGTCGTTGGCATACAGCGGGGTGTTTACTAAATCGCCGGCAGGCATCAATGAATTACCGCTCGGGGTGAACTTGTGGATGATGTGTCCGCCCCGCAGCTTTTCGTAGTTGGAGGAATGCAGCGTCTGGCTGGGGCCGAATGCGATGGCTTTTGTGCGGTAGGGCAGTTTGCCCGCGACAGTGATCACGTCAGCGGCTGGATCAAGCGCCAGCAAACGGTTATCCGTATCAGTCGGAAAATAAATCCGTCCGTCTGCTGCTTTCACAAATGCCGCATTCCAGCGAAACACGTTCGGCCACTGGTCATTGTAGGGCAATGAAATGATTTCCCCTTCAACCAGTTCGTTGTCTTCTAACGTGAAGCTGAGCAGGCTGTCGCTTGTTGCAGCCAGGACGTGTGAATCAAACGGCCCGCCGATTGTCAGCGCTTTCAGAGACGGGATCTCGTGTTTGGCGAGGGATGTCGCTTCCGTTTCTGTAATTGAAAAAAGTTCAAATCCTGCGTTGCCGCCGACGGCGAGTAAACGCATCCCGTCGAAATCGCCGACCGCCACAACAACAGGCTGAAACGAAAGCGGAATAATTTGTACCGGCGTCGTATGGTCTTGCGGTGAAAACATCTGCACGCGTTTATTACCGCAATCGGCTACATATACATATCCGTCGCGGTCTGCGCGCGCACTCTGAGGGTTTGAAAACCGCCCCGGCGTAACGCCAGCATTATCCGCTGCATAAACCCATGGGTAGTCTTCCTCACATGTGCCGGTCAACAAGTACGCGTTATTGTGTGCAAGATAGCGCTGGCGGTGCCGCCAATTCAACCGCTGCAGGTCTGCATGCAGGCTTTTTTTATAAGCCCCATCCGTATTGAAAACAACAATCCGTCCCGAGGACTGCAGAAGATACGCCTGTCCTTCCGCTCCGGTATCGACAGAGATGTTGTTTAGTGACCGGCCTTGTGCGTTTCCGATTTGTTTGACAAACGTCAATGACGGCGTCGTTTCTCCGGCAACCGCAGATGCCGAAAACAGCAACAGGAGAAAGAACGTGTGCCGCAGATGCATACGGGGATCCTTTCGTCGCTTCATTTCTTCAGCGTAATAACAGACAGGTCGCCGGGGTCGGTGACTGACATCCAGAAGCCGTTGCCGGATGAACCGGAGTGTACTTTGACCAGGATTTCATTTTTTCCGGCAGCAAGTCGGACAGGGATGCCATATTCGTCTTTGATCGGCGCTGCGTTGTGCAATTCTGTATTGTCGAAAATGAGATTGCCGTTAAGCCAGATCTTTGCCCAGTAGTCGACGCCGAAGTTGAGTCGCGCGTCGCGCTCGACCGGGCAGTCAATCGAACACGTCGCATAAAAGATCTTGAACATCAGATCCCCAACAGCGCGGTACAGATCGACAAACTCCTCTGCAAAGTCAGGATGTACCCATTTCACCGTCTGGCCGTTCCGGCCGCTGTAACTCGCTGAGAAATTGCGCTCCGTTTCCGGAGGATACACCGTATCCATCATCGTCCGCAGAACGACTTTCTGGCGCGGGTCGTCTGCTCCCTGAAACGGGCCGATGGCCATCCAGTCGGATGCGACAAGTTCACGCGGTGCCGGAGGGAAGTTCACATACAGCAATCCTGCTTTCGTGTCGTTCTGTTTATGAAAGCTGACTTTGTGCGCCCCCTGCATCAGTGCCATGGGCTGTTTTAAAAACATTTTGACCCAGCCGTTTCCCTCTTCTGTCCGAAACGCAGTTTCATCGATTGCCGCGCCGTCAATCTGAATTGCCGGAGCGGTGTACGCATCGGTCGTTGCGCAAACCATCTCCATCCCGAACCGGTTTGCTGTAAACGCTGTCATCTCTACTTTGACCTCAGGCGCGTGCCAGCTGAACACGTCCCGTCCGCTCAACTCCGGTGCAACGAAGCCGCCGTCGAGTACCTGTGTCGGTGTGGATGCCGGAATCGTGCTGTTACGCAAACCGACGGCGGAAAAACTCTTCTGCGGCTGCATCGGCGATTTCTTTTGGTAAAGCTCCGGCGGATAGGCGCTGAACGCTTCGTACACGCGGGTCATTTCAGTCGACAGCAGGCAGCGGCGAGCCGTCCAGAGCCGTGCAGCTTTCAGCGCGGCGTTTGCGTCTTCCAGTTTCTTCATCCCGAGCTGAAGCTGTACGGGCGAGAGGTTGAGAACGCGCAGTTCATCTGAATTACTCTCCAGCAGATCTTTCGTAAATGCGATCTGCTTTTCGACCATCTTTGCTGTCGCTTCCGGAATATAGGACGACACGGTTTTGACTTTCACTGACGCGCTGCCACCCGTGAAGGCCAGTAACTGATACGGCTCTATCGTCAGACGGATTTTGCCGTCCGAGCAATCGAGTTTTTCGCCGGTTGAAAGTCGCACCGGTTTTGCATTTGCGGAGAAGCTGAGAATCGTCTGCACCGGCACATCAACGCGGTTGACTGCGTAAAAATAGTGCTTGCCCTGATCGGTTCCCTGCCAGACTGCAACCGGGTCACCGTCCTGTTCAACCGGCGTCATGCCGCATGCCGGAAGCTGGCGGTACTCCATCAGAAACGGGCGCATGTAGCGCGGCTGCTGCTGGTCATAGCCGTGGTTGCCGCTGGCCATGACCGTCATGTTTCCCTGTGCCATCGCTTCTGCAAAACGGTCAAGGAAATGAATCCCCGCAGGATTGACTTCGCCAGCGCCGTGGATCGTCGTGACATTCCGGTTCTTGAACTCCTTGAATCCGAGCGCGGAGCTTTCCACCATTTCGCCTTCATATGAATCGGCGCTGAACATGACGCTTGCGGTCGATCCGCCGTTTGTTGTGTTGGCTGTGGCGGTATATTGCCCCTTGTTCCAGTTGCAGTCGCGCAGGTTTGCACAGTCGATCGGAGTATGCGCGCGGGTGCGTGAGCTTGGGTAGGTCGGGATGTCCTGCAGGACAATGGCCGGGTTCCTGTTGCAGCGTTCAGGATCAATTCCGGTACCGCGGATGATCTGCCCCCATCCCTTTTCGCGCAATTCGTCGGCATACGAGTAGTCACGTGAAAAATCGGGGCCGCAGGTGTGCAGAACCAGCTTGGTTCCCGGACGCGCGTCATCAAGAATTTTCGCCAGACGGCTGTGGTACTCATAGATTTTCTGGCAGCGCCAGTCGATCCACTGGTCTTTGACATTTGCCATCAGCCACGCATAGCGTTTTGAAAACCGCTGCGGGTCTGACGGATCAACCGGAACTTTATTACCAGTCTCTTTTTCAAACAGCGTTACCGTATAATCGCCATAACCGGATTCGATTGAGGGGAAGCACTGCCACGATTGGAAGCACCACGACGCCAGCCGCAACACAACGCCGTGGAATGCAGGCGAGTCTTTATAGCGCTGCGCAAGCTCTTCAATCATTGACGCCGTCCAGTCCTGCACGCCGGGATAGAGCGGGTTCCAGTAGCCGCCGCCGGAGTTGTTGTTATCGAAGTGCTCATTGCGGCAGTTGTACAAAAGCCAAGGTTTCTGCGGGCCGTTGTCCGCCGTCGAGCCGCTGCCTCCGAATTGTTTGTCCATATGCTTCTTGAAGTTTTCATTCGGCGGCATCAGCAACTCGCCGTAGTAACCAAGGCCATACTTCTCGCACACCAGAAGCTGGAGTCGCACGATGTCCAGTGCAGCAGGATGCACCGGCAGAACCGGTCCGCCTTCCAGTTCGTAACCGGTCGAATCAACAACTCCGTACCCGACCGTTGTCTTCTGCGGCCAGAGAGTCTGCTGGTAGTTGCCGATGGTTTGCTGCCAGAAATTTCCGCCGATAAAGCGCTGGTTCTCGGCATAGCGGCATGCAGCCTTGTAATAATTGCTCCATGAATTTCCTTTGGCAGGGTCTGAGCCGTAATAGCTGGTGAAGCGAACGTTCTCTTCCTGATAGCCGCCGAAGTAACGACCATTGTCGGGCACTTTCAGCGCGGCAGGCATCGACGAGAGCCGATAAATTTTCACCTTGCCCATTGCCGCCTTCATCCCTGTACACCACGTCTGGATAAACAGGCGCATGTCTTTTTCGCGCGGATAGAAATAGAAGTCCATCGTTTCCA
The DNA here is from genome assembly GCA_003249795.1 of bacterium. GTDB lineage: Bacteria > Planctomycetota > SZUA-567 > SZUA-567 > SZUA-567 > SZUA-567. Next base: position 19,333 of record QKHZ01000100.1, read on the forward strand.
TCTTTTGCGTGAGTGAATAAATCCCGCCGCTGGCGTATCCGAGTGTCGGCGCATACGGGTTGGGCTTGCGGTCGATCATTGCGACAATCGCAACACGTTCGTCATCGTCCGGATATTCGATCTCAGCCAGATACGGTTCGTCCAATGTCGGCACTGTCACTGTATACGCAAACCAGTCGGCATTGCGGTTGTACCCGATCCGTCCCTTGGCGCCGGTCTCGCGATATGTGCCCAGCGGCGAGTGCACGATTTCGGTTTTTCCCGATGCATAGTCAGGTGCCTGTGTCGCGCAATCGATCTCCTGTACAAGTTCTCGCGTCGGCTCAGTATCTTGCGCGGGACGGTTTTTCACGTCAACGACCAGATACTGGATCGTCCGGTCGACAGGGCTGACGTTTGCATCCGTAAAGGCCGCTTCGAACATCCCCTCATTTGTTGCCGGAAGCTGTACGTCCTGTTCGATGTTGCCACTGCCTGCGGGGACGTTAATCTCTTTTGTCCACACGGCTTTTTCGCTGTTTTCTGGGATCACAGAGATGCGGATAACCTCAGCCTGTGTATTTTTACCTGCGGTCAGTTTCAGCGGAATGGTTTCGCCAATGCGGCGCACAAGCATGTCGGTCAGAACACGCGTGCGTACCTTGCCCTCGATTCCGCCAGCAGAGCGCAGCTGCATTTTTCCGATAAACGGGATCCCCCACGGTTGCGGGCGGCTTAGCCGCAGGATGTGTTTCCCTTTCGGCACCCAGAGGTTGATCATCTTATTCAACTGGCCTTCGGGTTTCCACACACCACTTTCAATTTGGGCATGGATCAGTGTGTCGCCGTCGAGGATCAGGTCGAACGGGCTGTTTCCGCCAGAGAGCCAGAACTCCCACCATCCGTCTGCAGGCGTTTCAAATGCGTAATCGGCTTCACCAAATCCGCGGACATAGTTTGACTCCTTCGTTTCTTCCTGATTCTTTTCCGTCAGCAGATAACTCGAAACAAAGTCGCGCGGCTGGATTTCAATCACTTCCGGGTTCACGGCATTCTCTCCTGCCAAACAATTCGTAATACCTGACAACAAAAGACAAAACACACTCAGCCACCAAACTGATTTCATTACACTCTCCTCTATCCCCTGGTTTAAAATGCTTAACTGAATCGATTGGTTTTATGTAATTTTTTCTCAAAGGTTACGGGGCAGTCGTCCCTTGTAGGTTATATTCTGCGGAGCTTGCGCACTGCAGCCGAAACGATCAGGTACTGCTATCTGGTTTCCCAGAGCGAGAGGGCAGAGGGGCCGAACTCCTCATTGGGGATATAGTAATCCAGTGACCCGAATGTATAGGCCCCTGCATGGCCGTCGAGAAACATGATGGTAAACCGGTCGCCATGGGTCATAAACTGGCCGGATGTTGTGTACATATCATTACGTACGCCTGACCAGTAGCTGTGCGTTGAAGTCATGCACTGAGAATTGGTGATAAATGGTACGCTTTCGATATTCTGTCCCCATGCATCAAACAGGTACCACTTGTGTTTCGCATTTCGTACTCTTCCGAGTTTTGGTAAGCCTGTCAGGCCTGTGCACCCCTCAAAATCCGCATTGCCGGCATAGCTCCAGGCAACGTCATACGTCGAGATTTTCCCTGACGGGCAGCATAGAATCGTGTTTTTCCGATAGGGCAGTCGTGAAACGGTATCGTTCGGATCAACCCCGGGATAGGCATACATGATGATTTGATGATACCAGATGCGGTTGTTATAATCCGTACTCGTCGGATCGGTAACCGGTTGCCAGTTGTTGTAGTCGTTTGCGTAGGCGTGCAGCATCAGTCCGCATTGCCGCATATTGTTCTGACACGCCGCTAACCGCGCAAAGGTCAGCGACTTTTGCAGAGACGGCAACAGCATCGCCGCCAGAATTCCGATAATTGCAATCACGACGAGCAATTCAACCAGCGTGAATCCGGCCAGCTCCCTGCGTCTTCGGCTGATTGCCGAACGGGTATAAATTGTTTTCCAAACGTCTTCCGAACCGGAACCTCCGGCAGTCACCGGTTGCATGTCTCCGCCTTCGGCATTTTCAGGCATAAACATATCTGTTCTGTCATCTGCGCCTGCATCGGAAATCGTTCCTCTATAGGGCACACTTCGGTTTGCGTTTTCCGCTTGAAATTTGCTATCGGAACCCAGCGTGATATGCTTTTCTTTTCCCGTTTCTTCAGAACTTAGTCCTAAAAGGTGCCAGTCATGAGGACGCAACAGGTTTTGTTCTTTCGCCTGCTCGACAAGCTGCCTCCACTCAGTCTTATCGGTGAACTCCTCTCGCACGTCTGCCAAGGCGCGGACGGGGCGGGTAATCATGAACGCCTCGTGGCTTTCCACTTCCGACAGGCTGACCTGCCCCCTGTGCAGCACGACGTTCTTTGGTGCTTTCTTCTGAAACCGTCCGGAGACGGTCAGATGAATTGCCGATTCGTCGTAGGGCAAGAGTCCGTAAAACGCGAGTGCGCTGGTGTGGCTGATCACTCCCTGCGGCTGGTCGTCAATATTCCGGCTCCAGAAACACCATTTGGCAAACGCCGACTCCATCGAATCCGCATAATCTGGAAGGCGGTACAGCCCCCTGAAAACCCGCAGCCAGTTACCGCGATGAACATGATAGGAATGCTGATTGTTTTTATAGTGACAACCGATGGCTTGCATACAGGTGAAGTATCCGTATTGCTTTTCCGCAATTCGCTTCAACTGCTGCTGGTTTGATAGAATCGGATCTGTCATGCGCATCTGGAGTCTATTCATCCTTTAATGGTGACAAATACTGTCATCACAACCTTACCCGCAATCTTCTGTCCTGCAAAGTTTCTTCAAGAATCGACTGATCAACGAAACTTCACATTTCATATATGTCGTTTTTTTAAAATGAGTTATGCTTTTGTGAATTACGGATGAGAGTAAATGCCTATTGCTGAATTTGAAGATTTGCAGAGCAAGTCGTTATCCCCCCCAAAAAAAACAGCAATCCCCACTAGTTGGAGGATTGCCATCGCTCAAAAACAGGTTGTTCTGATCAATTATTGGGCGGAGGTGAGGGTGTCGATCAGATATTCTTCAATCGTTTTATGCTTTGGATTTTTGCTTTCTGTGTGGACAAACTCATAGGGCATCCCGAGTTGTTCCAATTTTCCTGCAAGTAGTGCGCCATAGTTTGCCGAGTGCGTCGGGTCTTTCGGTTCGCTGCCTTTCAGTGGCGCTGACGTGTAATAGAGATACACCGGCGGATCGTCTTTGGTCACCAGCTCATACGGCGAATACTCTTTGATCCACGGCAGGACTTCTTCGCGGTGTTTGAGAAAGCTGCGGATTTCGACGGTAGGGTCGCTTTTGTCCCAGATAAACCCGAATGCATGTCCGCCGTAGGTCGCGTTCGGGATCCACTCCAGAATCTGAACCGGATCCAGTGTTGTCTGCGCGACTGCCGGGGCTGTACAATATGGCTTTGTCGATTGCCGCAGAACCGGGTCTTCTGCATCAGGCTGCGCCAGATCGTCATGAAACGTCAACCACAGCGCCGAGCATGCTCCCGCAGACCCGCCGGTCAGTCCGATGAGTTTCGGGTTGATGTTCCACTCACCTGCACGGTACCGCAAGTACTGCAGCGCACGCGCGGCATCATCCAACGGAACTTTAACCGGTGGTTCGTGGTAATCGCCACGCTCAAGAACCGGCCCCGTGCCCCGGCTGCTTCCGGAATCGACAATCGTCTGCTTCAGAAACCGGTAGTTGATCCCGACGACGGAGATCCCCGCGTGCAGATAGTCTTGCAGGCCGGACAGGTGTTTTTCCTTGTCTCCGCCCAGCCACCCGCCGCCGTGAATGATCATGACGCACGGAGTCGGTTTGTCTCTTTCGGCCAGCCAGACATCCATGACATTCCGCTCGTATTCACCATACTTCACATTTGAAAAGGTTGGTTTTGACTCCATGGAATCACCTTGTTTTTTTGTTTCCTCTGCAAAACCGGAACAGGCCATCAAAACGGCCAGAACCGCCAGTACAATAGACACCATACCCTGAAAACGGGGTCGTTCACAGAAACTTGTCATATTTTCCTTTCTCTTTGCAGCGCGGGGTTAAGAACCGTTTGATCCAAAAAACGCTGTCGTGTCAACATTGCGTCGGCGGTCGCTGATTTGTTGCGAACATCCGCTCAGACGGTATCTTACCGTCGATGGTGCGTCCTGTAAATCCCCTCTCGCCCGTTCATATTCTTTCTTCACGCTTGTGATGTTTTGGTGAAGGCCGGTGTCGTGTATGGCCGATAAAGTTGATGGCAACGGCTGCATGACTGCATTGCCGTAACCCAAAAGGAGACTGTCGATGGATCATTGTCCGATGTGCAGGGGAAAAGAGTTCTGGGTATCGGTTTACGGCAAGGTGATCTGTGAGAAATGCCATCCTCCGGCGGACGAGTCGATTGTCGCGCGGCGCATTCATTCTGAGCGTCCGGAGCAACTGGCGCATCCGGATCAGCATGCGCATCGGCATGTTGCCTGAGCGGAATTTGACTGGCAGAATCACAAAATAGCACGAAACCGCACAAAATAGCCGCACGGCGGCGGGGGCGAAAGTATGATTTTTTGTATGGCGTGGGCGCTGGGGTTATGGGTCGGGTCAATTCACCTGAAGCTGCTGGGGCAGGCGGAGCAGGGCAGCTGTCGCCACCTCAATATTATTGCATAAATAAAATACTGCGCAATAATTGCATTAATTAAGTTGCTTTATTGCAATTGATGATCTCTGCATAAATACAGTACGACTTCTTTTTCTGCGCATGGAATCTCGGAATTTCTTGTGCCATCCACATGTTAGGCAAATTTTCGTATTTTGTTTATTCTTCTATATATTAAGGGGATATGATGGGATTGCTTCGTCTGCTGCTGCTTGGTGGTGTGGGGAGTTATCTCGATACGGAAGATTTGAAGAGTCGTGTTCATCAAATTGCAAATACGCAACGAAATAAAGATCGTCGGCAAGATAAGGCGATTGCTGTTGCTTCTGACGAAAATATCAGGCAGACCAAAACTATCGCGTTACTCATCCAGCTTCTTGTGGATAAAGGGATTTTGGCAGATACCGATGTGCAGGCGTTGATTAATGCCTCGGAAGAAGCGGTCGACGAGCAGCGTAAAAAAGCAAAAAAGATCCCGAAGCTGAAAAAGAAAAGTATCGTAACTCTTTCGCGCAAGACGAAGTAGTGGCTGGCTATGTTGAGCCGGGGCTGATCTATTTTGAGGTGTTTTCATTCTGCTTAGGGGCTTGTCCAGTTTGGAGTTTTAGGATCAAGCCTTCCTTCGGTAATTGATTGAGGCGCCAGACAAGAACGTTTCCGTCGTCTTCCTTGCTCTGCGCGTTTTCTTCCAGTACCGTTCCAGCGAATCTGAATTTGAATAAAAACGGTGCGTCAGGGTCTTCTTGTTTCAGCTTCACGTGAATTGCCATGATCTTTTCGTCATGCGAAAATGAGTAGTCAGAGCTTTCATGGATAAATGGGGTAAAAATATCTAGAATATTATTGAAGCTGCCTTCGAGTTGAGCGTCTATTGATCCATCTGAATTTTTCTGCGTATCAAGCGTAGCGTTTTCCAGACTGAAAGAAATAGTTAAAGCTTCTTTGTGCTCTTTGAGTCTCTTGTCAACAAACTCTTCCATTTCATTTTTCTTTTCATTTTCATCATTATGGGATGAGTGGCAGCCGTGTGCGGTAATGCACAGTGTTCCGCTAAGGTCTGTTGACGATGTGCAATCCAGGGTCATCGATTTCGGGGTAACGCATCCGCCTGTGAACAGGAGTGCGGCAAGCAGGATCATTAGGCAGCGCCGGTTGGATGTCATGGGGTGTCCTTTTTTAATGAGAGAAGTCTTCGGCTGATCTGATTGTGAGGGTGTCTGCAAAATACCGCAATAAAAAACCTCCGCAGTGCGGAGGTTTTATGAAGAGGTTCGTCTGATGTTGTCAGATGAATTTATTCAGATGCTCAGACAGCGACAGCCATGTCCTTGCGCTCGCGGCTGAGGGTCTTCAGTGTACGCATTGCACTCGGGTAGTCGTGGAAATCGTCGCCGATACGGATCAGCGGCAGCGTGTCCATCAGCGTGTGTGCTGCCATCGCTTCGACCGAGCCGTCTTCGCGCCAGCCTTCGTGCGGTTCGATGTAGTAGGACAATTCACGTTCGTCGTAGGTGAAACCCATCTTGCAGAGCTTGTCCTTTGCCGCTTCGCACTTGCCGCAACCCTTTTTGGAATACACTTCAATCATCACTTTGCTCATTTCCTTCTCCCCGTCCACTCGCCTAAAATCCCCAAACTCGTCCACATTTCACAATCAAAGACGCATCCCCCACCCATAACTCGTTTACTTAGAAACATGTTATGGCGTTTGCGCGTTTGATTTTTTTTCGACTGGTGATCTGAATGACCGCCTCGGTTATTTGTTTTGTTCGACAGAGTCCGGCGCAGATTGACTCCGTTTCAGGTGTTGCATGTCCCGGAGTGGGGGGCGCCTTGTCTGTTCAACTTCTACTGTACGGATCGGCGGTTTTGAATCAAGCGAAAAAAAACTCAAAATGTACGCAATGCCTTTTCTTTGACCCCTATATCTTGTGGTTTTTCTCCTCTGTCTTTCCTATCGACCATCACGGTAACCTGCTTGAATAAAAACAGGTTTCAAACGAAAAGAGTTGATCGGTCTCCCACTAGATCTGGCCTGTCGGAAATGCCGTTAAAGGCGCCGAAAAATTTTTCAAAAACGGCTTTGCTCTGTGAAAAAACAGGCCGCGCACTTTTGGAATCAACTTTAATCGTAATTGGAATTGTAGCGTAAATCATTTCTGTGTAAAATGTTATATCTTTAAAATTTTCCTATTTGCTGGCGCGGTTGATTTTTACGGTGGAAAAGCCTGACATTGATTCGCTTGTGGATTTTCGGTATGATTCGCTCTTGAAAGAAGTTAGCGCAATGCATATTTCCGGTTTTGGTTGGTGTTTTCTTTGCTGGTGATGAGCGGTTTGTTTGTGCCGGACTCGAATTTTGGTGGAAAAACGTGGATAATTGCCGGTGTGTGGAGACAATTGCATGCGTACATCTTGTGTTTTGGCGTGAAAACGCACCGGATTTTGTGTAATTGAGCCGGTTTTCTGCTGTTGATCGGCTTTTGATACGTTTGATATGTGAGAGGAAACAGGCGGATTATGGTCAATTATCGCCACAATCGGCGCAAGGACATGCTGATTGCCATGCTCGGACGTTATGGGATGCGGCCGAATACGCATTTGGGGCAGAACTTTCTGCTCGATAAAAATCAGGTCAATTACATCGCCCGGATGGGAAAGGTGGGCGGGGCGGATCTGGTTCTGGAGGTGGGGCCGGGTACCGGGTTTCTTTCGACCGAGTTGCTGCAGACCGGTGCGCAGGTCATTGGCGTAGAGTTCGACCATAAGATGGCGGAGTTGCTGCGGGGCGAAATCGTGCCGAAATTTCCGAATTTCACCCTGATTGAAGCCGATATCCTGCAGGGAAAAAACCAGATCAACGAGCAGGTGCTTGATGCGGTCAGCCAGCGGTTGTTGCAGTTTCCAGGACTGACGCTCAAATGTATTTCAAACCTTCCGTATTCGGCGGGGACGCCGTTTATCGCGAATCTTTTCAAATCAAATCTTCCCTGGGAACGCGCGGCGTGCTTATTGCAATATGAAGTCGGCCAGCGTCTGGTTGCCCAGACAGGAGACGACCAGTATGGTGCTTTGGCGATTGTGGCCGGTCTTGGCGGACGGGTGTGCTTGGAGCGGAAAGTGCCGCCGAACGTGTTCTGGCCGCGTCCAAATGTTGATTCTGCTGTGGTATCTGTTGCATTTCATCCTGTCAGGCAGCGGATGGATATTCCGTGGGAGCCGCTGCGGATGATTACGGTCGGAATTTTTAATTCAAGACGGAAAAACCTGAAAAATGCCCTCAAGGGACTGGTCGAGCGCGAGTTGATTGAGCGTTTTTTGGATGAGCAGCAGATCGATCCGGAGACCCGGGGCGAGCAACTTTCTCCGGAAATGATCCTGAAACTTGCCCGAATGCTGTCAGAGCTCTCTTGACAATCCGTGTGCGGTGCCTTATCCTGTGAGATCCTGCAATCGTGTCGCTTGCAGGATTTTATGTAAATTTACAGTTAAGGATTGGACCCGCGTTGCCGTTAATAAAGAATGCAACGTTTTGATGAAGTAAGGAAAGAACATGGCAAAGAAAAAGAACCCGGTTGAAGTGTATCAGCTGGTCTGTCGCGAGTGTGGTGCATCCAACTACGTGCAGCGTTTGAAAAAGCACAATAAAGGCTTGGAACTGCGCAAATATTGCAGCAAC
>QKHZ01000129.1 GCA_003249795.1 bacterium
GCGATTAATCGCATCCATGACAGTATCAAATGTTTTATTCTTTATAATAAAAACACGCCCCTCATTTGCTTGAAAATAGAGACGAATTAGTGTGTTTGTTCGGAACAAATAGCGAAATAAATAAGCAAACCCAACCAGAACAGCACCTATCGCAAGCGCAATAATATTCAGAAAGGAAAGCAGACTGGCAAAGACACCCATTATGAGACAACCAACGGATAAGGAATGATGCGATATATTCCGGTCCTCCCAAAAGCTCAACTCATCAAATGGGACCTCTTCATAGGTAAACTTAAACCGCTGCGTCATACTGTCGGTTTCCCAACAATACATGACAGAATCAGCATAAAATTCGAAAGAAATCCGATGCCCCCAACGTTTTTGTCTGATAGTCTCTAACACTTCTGTATTCTTCACACCTATCCTTCCCCACCTCAACGAAGCGAGATTAATAATGTTAACCACCCCGCAAAATGATAGTTCATGTATCTTTTCCGTCAAACGAAAAAAGCCGGTCGCAGCATGCACCGGCTCGTTTATTCTGAATATAAAATAGAAAGAATCGTTAAACACTGACGGTGCAGAACCAGTCGCGCAGTACAGTGCAGATCGTTTTCAGTTCGTCATCACTGATCCGGTACGGCGGCATTGTGTACGCATACCGTCCAAACGGCCGCAGCCATACCCCGCGCCCTGCGGCAAAGTCCTGCAGCCCCTCAAGCGACTCCTCATTCTCCACCTCAACACATCCCATCGCCCCCAAGACTCGGATATCGCGCACCACGCCCTTGACGCTGCACTTTCTGATCGGCTCCAGTTCTGTTTTCAAAATCGACTCGATCTCATTCACCCGCCCGACCAGATTGTCCCGCTCCAGCATCTGCAGGCTCTTCAGCGCCACCGCGCACGCCAGCGGATTTGCCATAAACGTAGGCCCGTGCATAAAGGGAGACGTTGACGATGTCCCCAAAAACGCCTCAAATATCCGGTCGGTCGCAAGGGTTGCCGCGTGCCCTGTCATCCCCGCCGTCAGCCCCTTGCCCACAACCATGATATCCGGACACACCCCGGCGTAATCAGCCGCAAACATCTTTCCCGTCCGACCGAATCCGGTTGCCACCTCGTCAAAGATCAGGATTACTTCGTAATGCTCGCACATTTCGCGCGCGTGTTTCAGATACTTGGGCGAATACAGGTGAAACCCGCCTGCTGCCTGCATCAGCGGCTCCACGATCATCGCAGCGGTGTCGGTGTGGTTTTCCCGCAGGTAGTTTTCAAGCAGCCGCAAGTCTTCTGTAAGAGCATCTTCGTCAGCCCCAAACCCGCCACACACCGCAGGCAGAAACGCCTGTTTCGGCAAAAGCGGCGCAAACAGCGAGTGCATCCCTTCTTCCGGATCGCACACAGCCATCGCCCCAGTGGTATCGCCGTGGTATGCTTTTTCCAGCGCCAGAATCCTTGTCTTTGATTTACGGCCTCGGTTCTGCCAGAACTGCACCGCCATCTTCAGCGCCACCTCGACACCAACCGAGCCCGAATCACTGAAAAAAACGTGGTTTAATCCGGCTGGCGTAATCCTGACCAGCTCCTCCGCCAGAACTTCTGCCGGTTCATGGGTGAGCCCGCCCAGCATGACATGTGAAAGCGTTGCCGCCTGCTCGGAGAGTGTCTGCACCAGCTCCGGATGGGAATAGCCGTGGATCACGCACCACCACGATGCAATCGCATCGATCAGCTCCCGTCCGTCAGCGAGTTTCAAGCGGCAACCGCTTGCCGAAACAACCTTCAGCGGCTCAGGCATCGTACGCATCTGCGCATACGGAAACCACAGCTCTTTTTTCATTCCCATGTCACCCTCCACACCGGCAGTACAGACACGTAGTGAATTGTCCGGTATGCGAACAGTTTACCACAAAACATCAGATTTCAATTCGAAACTTGTTCAGACCTGTAGAAGCGTGTAACAATTTGAGTAAAACCAACAGTTTACTACCATCCGCTTAATTCTGTTACAATGATAGCAAAAAAAACGCGCAACCGTATCCCGGCATGCGCGAAAAATGTCGCTTTATTTAAAATAATTGGAAACAGCAAGAATATCAAACGCCCAATGTCGAAGCGACTCAGAGAAACAATAGTAATTAGTGACGTTAAAAAAGATGTGCGATAGCTAAACGTAGAAAGGTAAGAAAGCTTTATCACCAAAAAACGAGATCAGCTTTTCTATTTTTTCTTTATCAAGATTTTTCTTTTCAAACCCACGGGTTACCCTTTTTTTGCCCTGCGCATCCATATAGCAAAACTTAAATCTGAACTTGTCATTCGAAACACTTATGATTGAGCTAACCGGAATAATCAGGCAATGCCCGCCTAGCTTATGATGAATATAAAGATTATCACCGATAATCTGAAAGCCATCAACAACCTGATTTCCTTTTTTATAACGCAACCACCGTGGAAGATGAATTGTCAACAGGCCAAAGATACCGCCACACGAAAAAAGAGCACACACTCCAATAATATGAACTTTTTGAGGGAATTGATCGGGAACAGCAATCGAAACGCAAACAAGCAACCCGCAGAAAAATAGAGTCAAACAAACCGCAACAATCACATCCCTACAGAGCATCTTGCGAACATGTTCACGACTGGGAAACGCCTCAACAATCACGGGGGAATCAGGAATCCTCGGATCATCAGAACAATCTTCGCTAAAAAACGCCATGACGGCATCCTTCAGAACAGCAGCTTGATCGCTGCAGCCAGGGTCAGGGCTTTAACAATCCGGTCGAAGTGCGTTTGCTTGATCTTGCCGACCAGATAGATCCCGATCAGCCCGCCCGCAAGGATCGCCGGAAGCATCAGCAGGTTAAACTTGATCGACTCCCACCACACAACCCCGCGATACCATTGCAGCGGAATCTTCGACAAATTCAAAATCAGAAACAGCCACGCGCCTGTGCCGATAAACGCGTGTTTCGGCAGCCGCATCGCCAGCAGATACAGCGTCCAGATCGGCCCCGCCGCATTGGCTGCAAAAGTCATGAAACCTCCGGCCAAACCCACAAATGCCGAAAACATCCAACTCTCCGGCACCTTCAGCTCGCCGCCTTCCTTTGCCCGTTTTCGCGCAATCACCCAGTTCATTGTCATGATCGCCAGCACCGACACGCCAAGAAAACGCTTGAGCAATACATCCGACGGATTGACCCACAGCATGGTCAGAAACGCAATCCCGATGCCAGCTCCTGCCCACGGCAGCGTCAGCCAGATATGTTTCCAGATCGCGTGGCGACGGTAGTACCCCACAGCCAGAAAATCCGCCAGCGACAGCATCGGCAGCAGGATCCCGACCGAAACGTTAGCCGGAAACAGCATCGCCATAACCGGGACAATCACGATCCCCATGCCTGGAATACCGCTCTTGGCAAAACCGACCATCATCGCCGCGACAATCGCCAGCGGCCAGCCATACTCCGGCGGAATCAGAAAAAGATCGGAAGGAAACGCACCTAGTTCAGCAGCAGACATCGCGGTCACTCAACATTCTGAAGTTATCTACACGTACGAAACGTTATAAAAAAAAGGCGGCCCGAAACCTCCGGCCGCCCGAATTGATCATGAAACAAGAAAACTCACATCGACAGGAAGTTCTTCAGCAGGTTCATCCCCTCGCCGGTCAGGAAACTCTCCGGATGAAACTGCACGCCCTCAACGGCGTATTCTTTATGGCGAATCCCCATCAACTCGTTCTTGTCGGTCGTATGTGCAGTCGCGATAAGGCAGTCGGGCAATGTGCTTTCCTTGACAACCAGTGAGTGATAACGGGTCGCGGTGAATGGATTAGGCAGATTTTTAAACAGGCCTTTTCCGTCATGTTTGATCTCGCTGGTTTTGCCGTGCATAAGCCGGTCGGCCCGGATCACATCGCCTCCAAAGGCCTGGCCGATCGCCTGATGCCCGAGACAAACGCCGAAAATCGGGATCTTTCCGGCAAAGCGCCGGATGGTATCCAGACAGATTCCCGCCTCATTTGGCGTGCAAGGTCCGGGTGACAAAAGAATTTTTTCTGGCGCCAGCATCTGGATTTCATCAAGCGTGATCTTGTCGTTTCGCTCAACGCGCAAATCCGCCCCAAGAGAGCCCAACGCCTGCACAAGATTATATGTAAATGAATCGTAATTATCGATTACCAGAATCATCGTATTCACCCTTCTTCCAAGGCCGAAGCACCGTTACAGCCCCCTCAGCCCGCATTTTTGAAGTGTTCATTCTAACCGTTTTTTGTCAAAATGCAAATACCAACACAGGTTATGAAGATAAACGCGACAGAAAAACACACAGAACCGATGCTTGACAACTTTGCCCGTTCCCGGTATCTTTTGTCCTTTCTTTCCTAATGCAAAATTGCGGGGGAAAGTGTTTTAGATTTTACCGACCGGCTCGAAGGCACAGAGATGCCAGTTGAAGCATAAAAAAAAGCCGTCGCTATTAATATGACAGGAGGAAAACATGGACACCCTTCCCGCATGTGAAGGTATTACGTTTGACGACGTCCTGCTTGTTCCGCAGAAAAGCGATATCGTTCCCTCGGATGTGAATACGGCGACGTACTTCTCCCGCAACATCCAGCTGAACGTACCGATCGCAAGTGCGGCAATGGATACCGTCACCGAATCCAAACTGGCGATCACCATCGCCGAGCATGGCGGCATCGGGATTATCCATAAAAACCTGTCGCAGGAAGAGCAGGCACGCGAAGTCGATATCGTCAAGCGCTCAGAAAACGGCGTAATCTTTGACCCTGTCACACTGCGTCCGGAAGACACCGTCGCCAAAGCCCTGCAGATCATGAACGAGCAGAACATCTCCGGCATCCCGATCACAGTCGAGGGCAATAAACTTGTCGGCATCCTGACCAGCCGCGATCTGCGCTTCCATCAGGACCCGACAGTGCGGATCGATCAGGTAATGACAAAGGCAAACCTTGTCACCGCCGCACCCGATACCAGCCTTGAACAGGCGCGCGATATCCTGCATGACCGCAAGGTTGAAAAACTGCTGCTGGTAGAAGACGGCAACATCCTTGTCGGGCTGATCACAATCAAAGACATCAATAATGTTGACCGCTACCCGCTTGCATGCCGCGACCCAAGAGGGCGTCTGCGTGTCGGTGCCGCTGTCGGAGTCCGCGATGACGAGCGCGTCAAATTGCTGGTTGAAGCAGGCGTTGACGTAATCGTCGTCGATACCGCACACGGACACTCGCAAAACGTGATCGATGCGGTCAAGCGCTACAAATCAGCCCACGGCGCCAATGTCGATGTCGTCGCCGGAAACATCGCAACCGAAGAGGCGGCGCGCGAACTGATCGAAGCCGGTGCGGATGCAGTCAAGGTCGGGATCGGCCCCGGGTCGATCTGCACCACTCGCGTAGTCGCCGGCATCGGCGTCCCGCAGATGAGCGCGATCTGGGCGGTCAGCAAAGCCACAAAAGAAGCAGGCATCCCGCTGATCGCCGACGGCGGCATCAAAATGTCCGGTGATATTACAAAAGCAATCGCTGCAGGCGCCCAGTGCGTCATGCTCGGCAGCCTTCTTGCCGGTGCCGACGAAGCCCCGGGCGAAATCTTTTATCACCACGGCCGCGCATTCAAAAGCTATCGCGGCATGGGCAGCCTCGGAGCGATGGTCGCCGGAACCTCCGCAGACCGTTACCGTCAGGCCGGTAACCCTGCTGACAAACTGGTTCCGGAAGGCATTGAAGGACGCGTTCCGGGCAAAGGCCCGCTGGCTCCATTTCTGTACCAACTCGTCGGCGGCCTCCGCAGCGGCATGGGTTATGTCGGCGCGATGACAATTCCGTTGTTGCAGGAACGTGCGAAGTTTGTGCGCATCTCCACAGCAGGATTGACTGAGAGCCATCCGCATGACATTACGATCACACGCGAAGCTCCGAACTATCGCGTCGAATAAAGACAGGTGCCCCGCCCGGAATCGGCATCACGGCGATATTATTAGGCGGGGAGATTGAACAAATTTGTACGAGTAGCAAGGGTGGGCAAAACGGGCCTGCCCTCGCGCGTTGAAAAAGGGTGTGAAAAAATATGAGCACATCGGAAGAACGGATTCTGGTTCTGGATTTCGGCAGCCAATATGCCCAGTTGATTGCACGTCGCGTGCGCGAGCTGAATGTCTTTGCGCAGATCCTGCCCTGTAACGCTCCGATCGACCAGATCAAGGAGATTGATCCGCACGGAATTATCCTCTCCGGAGGACCTGCCAACGTCTACGCTGTTGACGCGCCGCGTTGTGCGTCTGAGGTGTTTGAACTGGGGATTCCGATCTTCGGCATCTGCTACGGAACGCAACTGATGTGCGAAGTCATGGGCGGCAAGGTGCAGAAGGCTGAGAGCCGCGAGTTCGGCCACGCGGCAATCACGGCGGTTGAAAAAAACGAGATCTTTGCGGATCTGCCGGATGAGCTTGACGTCTGGATGAGCCACGGCGACCAGATCGACTCGCTTCCGGCCGGATTCAAAACACTCGCCAAGACTTCAACCTGCCCGCACGCGGCTATCGCCTGTGACGAAAAAAAGATGTACGGCGTGCAGTTCCATCCGGAAGTGGCGCACACCCCGCGCGGCAAGGACATGCTGAAGAACTTCCTCTACAAAGTTGTCGGCGCACGCGGCGAGTGGCAGATGAGCGACTTTATCGAAGAGACGATTCAAGCTGTGCGCGCGAAGGTGGGCGACGCCAACGTCGTTCTCGGCCTCTCCGGCGGTGTCGACTCCTCGGTCGTGGCGGTTCTTCTGAACAAGGCCATCGGCAAGCAGCTGCACTGCATCTTTGTCGACAATGGCGTCCTGCGCAAGGGCGAGTTTGACCGAGTTGTCAAGGGTTATCAGGAGAAGTTCCACCTCAACCTGATTCCGGTGCAAGCTGGCGAACGCTTCCTGACCAAGCTGGCCGGTGTGACTGATCCCGAGAAAAAGCGCAAGATCATCGGCCACGAATTCATCGAGATCTTTGAAGAAGAAGCGAAGAAAATCCCGAACGCGAAGTTCCTCGCCCAGGGAACGCTCTATCCGGACGTGATCGAATCCGTCAGCGCGCACGGCGGGCCGACCGCAGTCATCAAGAGCCACCACAATGTCGGCGGCCTTCCGGAGAAACTCGGCTTTGAACTGGTCGAACCGCTGCGGATGCTGTTTAAAGACGAAGTCCGCGAAATGGGCGCAGCCCTCGGCATGCCGGAAACCCTGATCTGGCGCCACCCGTTCCCGGGACCGGGACTTGCCGTCCGCATCGTCAGCGACATCACGCCTGAGCGCGTGCGCGTGCTACAGGACGCCGACGACATCGTCATGCAGGAGATCCACGCATCGGGGTTCTACCGCAAAGTCTGGCAGGCTTTTGCCGTGCTGCTTCCGGTCACCAGCGTCGGCGTCATGGGGGATGAGCGGACATATGAAAACACGGTCGCGCTGCGCGTTGTCGAAAGCCTTGACGGAATGACCGCCGACTGGGCACATCTGCCATACGAGCTTCTCGGCCGGATCAGCAACCGCATCATCAACGAAGTGCGCGGCGTCAACCGCGTGGTTTACGACATCTCGTCCAAACCGCCAAGCACGATTGAGTGGGAATAATTCCGACAACACGATAAACGCAAATGAATACAGCACGCAGGTGAAGGGAGACGAAAATGGCAGCATTACCGGAAGAAGTCAAACAGGCATGGGACAATCGTAACGGCGCCGTCGTCCTGACCACCACAAGCCCCAAAGGCTGGCCGAACAGTATT
>QKHZ01000167.1 GCA_003249795.1 bacterium
GTGAGGAAATGGATGGTGCACTCACAACGACATGGGGTATGCACCTCATGTAACTTGTGATTTTCTTCACAATGCGCCGAAAAGCAAGAAGTTTAGAGGGTAGATTCGGCAGGATTTTAAATAGATTTAAAAATAACGTATCATACGAAACTAATATTATGATTCCTGTTTCTCAGCCGGATTGCCGGTGGAAAACAAAAGCCGCTTGCGTCTAAAGTTCAGGCAAGCGGCTTTGTGTGGTTGTACATGAAGAACGTATTGCGATCCGGCTGTTTATTCGACCGTGACGCTTTTGGCGAGGTTCTTGGGCTTATCCACGTCGCAGCCGCGGGCTTCAGCGATGTAGTAGGCCAAAAGTTGCAGCGGAATGCTGCAGACAATCGAGTTCATGATCCCGCTTTCGGCACGGACATAAATCACATCGTCAACCAGCTTGTCGATTTCGTGGTCATCGTGGCTGGCGATGGCGATGATCTTGCCGCCGCGTGCGCGCACCTCCTGGATGTTGCCCAAAACCTTGTCATACCGGCGGCCCTTGAGTGCGATAAAGAGGGCGGGCAGGTTTTCGTCGATCAGGGCGATCGGGCCGTGTTTCATCTCGGCGGCGTCATAGCCTTCGGCGTGGATGTACGAAACTTCCTTGAGCTTGAGCGCGCCTTCCATCGCCAGAGGCCAGCCTGTGCCGCGTCCGAGGAACAGGAAGTTGCCGTTGTCTTTGTACTTCATTGCGATGCGGCGGATATAGTTTGCCGTTGTCAGTACCGAGTCTGCGCGCGGGCCGACGTTGGCGAGGTCTGCGGCACGTCTGCGGGCTTCAGCGGCGTCGATGGTTCCGCGTGCAAGTCCCATGTGCAGTGACAGGATGTACAGGCTTGCGATCATGCCGGTAAAGGCTTTGGTTGAAGCGACACCGATTTCGGGGCCGCAGTGCATGTAGAAAACGCCGTCGGATTCGCGGGCGATGGAGCTGCCGACAGTGTTGACGACGCTGATGACTTTACAGCCGCGTTCTTTTGCGAGTTTGACCCCGTGCAGCGTGTCCATCGTTTCGCCTGACTGGGTGATGGCGATGACCAGAACCGACGGGTCGAGGATCGGGTCACGGTAGCGGAAGTCGGCGGCGTATTCGGGATAGGCGGCGATCTTTGCAACGCGTTCGATCATGTTGCGCGCGACCATCCCCGCGTGGTACGCCGTTCCCTGCGCAATCATTACGATCCGGGAGATGCCGCGGAAATAGTCGGCCGGAATGTCAATACCTTCCATATTAAGTTCCGGTGGTAGTGACGCGTCTTCCGGAATATGGATGCGGTTGTGAACCAGCGAGCGCAGCACTTGCGGCTGTTCGAAGATTTCCTTTAGCATGAAGTGTGCGTATCCGCCCTTTTGCGCGGCTTCGGCAGACCATGCAATTTCCGTCGGCGTGAAGGGGATTTCTTTGCCGTTTTCACGCACGGTAATGCCGTCGGCGGTCATGACAACGACCTGATCGTCTTCGAGGAACACGACCTTGCGCGTATGCGGAAGAACCGGAACCGCGTCGGATGCAAGCAGCGTTTCATTCTCACCGATGCCGACGGCAAGCGGGCTGCCGCGCCGTGCGCCGATGAGGGTGTCTGGTTTGTCTTTTGCGACGATGCCGAAAGCGAATGTGCCGTCGAGCTTTGGCAGCACGGATTCGACCGCCGCCAGAAGATCGCCTTTGTATTCTTTGGCAATCAGGTGGGCGACGATTTCGCTGTCGGTGTCTGACGAGAACTTTGCTCCCTCTGCTTCCAGCTCCGCCTTGAGCGTTGCGTAGTTGTCGATAATCCCGTTGTGGACGAGGGTGATCGTGCCGGTTGGGTCGGAGTGCGGGTGGGAGTTGCGCTCACTCGGCGCACCGTGGGTTGCCCAGCGCGTGTGGCCGATGGCCAGTTCCGACGATTCGCTGTCACTTAGTTTTGCTTCAAGGTCAGCGACCCGTCCGCAGGCGCGAACCGAGGTCAGTTTATTCTTTTTGAAAAAAGCGATTCCCGCAGAGTCGTAACCACGGTATTCCAGCGCGCGCAGGCCTTCGACTACGGCCTTGACGGCATTTCCGCGACCGACGAATCCGACAATTCCACACATGGCGATTTCCCTTCCATTTGTCATTTCTGCCTGAGAGCGCTTCGGGTAAAACCACAAAGGCACATGCAGGTAGAAACGGGCTCCTGCGGAGCTCTCATAATGTTAAGCTAACAGCATATCCGCAACTGTGTTCGGATGCAAGTTGACTTTTGTGAAAACGGATTCTCTATATCTCTGTTTGATGTGGATATTTGGATACTTAATGTATTTCTTTGAGGGTGGTTTGGGGTAAAAGAAAGAAAGCGGCCGGGTTACAGCCGCTTTCTATATCGTGATTCTACGGCAAGTGCGTTGATCAGCCGTGCTTGTGTGGATCCACATGAGGGATCGGCAGGCTCTTGTCGGCGTGGTCATGGACGGCCTTTGTTGCGTATTTGACTGCGCCCAGCACACCCGCGCCGGCAACACAACCGCCTTCGCATGCCATGACTTCGACGAGGTTTGCGTCAAACTTGCCCGCCGCGCACAGGCGGAGCTTGCCGATTGCCTGGCGGTTGAGTCCGCTGATAATCAGGGGCTTGATCTCGACGTCTTCGCCAGCGGCTGTCTTGACCGCATCGGCGACCCCGCCGGTGACGGCAAAGTTGCGGCCTTCGCGGCTGGCGCCCTGTTCAGTTTCCGCGTCGTCACAGACAGCGACTTCGATGTCGGCGGCGACAAACAGCGCACCAAGTTCTTCGAAGGTCAAGACATAGTCGGTGTACTCATCCCGCATCGCTTCCACTCGCTTTGCTACACATGGTCCGATGAAGACGGTGACGATACCGGGGTATTTTTCTTTCATCATCTTGGCGGTGTAGTGCATCGGGGTGCGTGTGTCAGAGACAAATGGCGCTAGTTCCGGAATATGCTTGCGGACGCTTTCGATATAGGCCGGGCAGCAGCTTGTGGTCAGCAGCTTTTTGCCTTCTTCCATGCGTTCCAGAAATTCGGCGGTTTCGTGCGCGGCGGTGATGTCCGCACCGGCGGCGACTTCGATGACGGTATCAAATCCGAGCTTTTTCAGCGCTCCGGCGATCTGGGAGATCTGCCCCGGAAATTGTCCGGAGATCGCAGGCGCGACCATTGCGACCATCTTGTCCGCGCCCTTCAGCCTGCGGATGACGTCGACGATCTGGCTGCGCTCCATGACTGCGCCAAAGGGACAGGCGCGCATGCAGCGGCCGCAGTGGATACATTTTTCAAAGTCGATGCGTTCCTTGCCGTTTTCGTCTTTGGTGATTGCGTCGACAGGGCACGCTTCCTCGCACGGCACCGGCATGCGGGTGACGGCGTTGTAAGGGCAGACATCGCGGCATTTTCCGCAGTTGATGCAGTTTTCGGTGTCGATCTTCGCGCGACCGTTTTCCATGCGGATACAGTTGCGTGGGCAGTTGACCATACACGGGCGTGCAAGGCATCCGCGGCAGGTGTCGGTAATGCGGTACTGTGCTTTGGTGCAGCCGCTGCAGGCTATATCGAGTACGGTCAGCGCCGGACCTTCGGGTTTCTCACGCTGGCGGGCTTCAGTGGCGTAGCTTGCCAAGGTCTTTAATTCGTCTTCTTCGTCCTGCACATCGACGCCGAGTGCGGCCATCGTGCGGTACTTGACCACAGCCCGGTCCTTATAGATACAGCAGCGCAGGTTTTCGGCTGTCTTCGGCATCATCTCGATCGGGATGCGGTCGATGACGTCTTCCATATTTTCAGCAAACAGCGCTTTTGCCGTCCGGATCAGGACTTCGCGCCGGATGCGGGTTGCTATATTTTGGCATTCCATGACTGTACTCCCTTTTTTTATAATCGCGTTGTTGCTTTTTTGGTGATCTGTCCGGCTTATCGTTGCCAAGCCTTTGTTTTGTCCCGCGTAATGGTCTCAGCATGTTTTGTTAAGAATCAACAGCGGTGTCACCATATTCTTGCGCCGCAAAAATGGCCGCAGCAGCATACTGCTATTCTTCAAGGCCGCGCGCGGTGCGGATAATCAGTCCGATCAGGTCGGAGCGGTTGAGCCCCGCCAGCGGCTTTCCATTCATCATGACAAACGGAGCCTTGCCGAAGTTCTGATCCTTGCACAGGTTCAGGCAGGGCGAGCCGAGAATCTCGACACACGACTGGACGTCTTCGGGCAACTCCTCTTCGATGCCTTCGTATTGCGCCGCGCCCATGACAAAACACGTTGTGCCCATGCAGATGCGAACCTGTACCTTTTCCATTGCCATTCCTTTCGTTTATGACGTTATCCGGTATTCCTGTACAAACCATGGAACAAATGCCGGATTAAATGTACTCCAAATCGACCTGTTTGAGGTAGCGTTTTTCCAGTGCTTTCGCAATTCGTTTGACAATATTGCGCCGGATCTCCAGGTCAACCGGCAGTGTCGGGTCCTGATGCGCTTCGTTAATGCGTGTGCCGACCACAAACCGGACGTGGTCGCTCTCCCGCAGCATCTCAGCCAGTTCGACCGCCGCATTCCGTTTTGCCGGGATGGTATCGCTCTCGAGAATACTTGCCGTCTGTGTCAGTGTCAGGATGCCTTCGGTGACCAGTTCCACTCCTTGCATTTTGCTGACGGGGGGAAGCCCGCCACCGCCGCCGCGCAGGCTGGTTTTGATCTCACGCCCCAGTTCGCGACCGATGATGTTGGCGGTTGTTCCGCCGCAGATGGCGATGTGTCCGTCACAGTCGGCGACCATCTGCGCATATTCCTGATCGCGCTCTGCGGCAAAGGGCGGGCCTGTCAGAACCAGCGCCTGTCGCGCGTGGCGGAAGTAGACGACTCCGCAGGTCATGTCGTCGATGGCCTTGTGCTCAGGCTGCCGCATCAGCGCTTCGTGCAGAACCCGTCGTGCGAGTGCGCGCGCGCTCATGTCGGGTGCGTGGGTCAGTGCGTCGTGGATGACTTCCGCGCATCCCTCGCGCCGCCATCCGAGCGGCAACCCCGGTGTTCCCATTCCCGCCTGACTGATACCGTCGCTGAAGACGATGAGGCGGTCTTCTGGTTTCATGTTCAGTTCATAAATATGCAGTTTCCGTTTTTCCCAACCAGGCGCAGCCATCTCTTCATGCGGGATTTCGACGCGTTTGCCGTCGCGCATCAGGATAAACGCTGGATTGTCCATTTCGATGATCCGCGTGCGTCCGCTGGGGCCGGTGTCAATGATGGTGAAGGTCGCGTAGCTGATTTTCCGCACGGCGCAGACCGGCAATGCTTCCATCATGATCGCGGCGCTCCGGACAATCTCGCTGTCGGTGGACATGAACTTGAGCGCCATCGTTGCCGTCATCGTGGAGAGGATGCTGGCCTTGACGCCGCTGCCGAGTCCGTCGGACAATACGCTGATCATCCGCTGCTGGCCGCCAAGCTTGCAGCTTTTGAAGCAGTCGCCGCACACGCTCTGGCCGTCGTGGTTAAGCTGTGCGTGCTCGACTTCGATGAAGAGTTCTTTTTCAGTCTTCATCTTTCCAGCTCCTGCGGATTGCGTCCGGCGTTTCTCCAGCCGCGTCGTCTGCCGGTTGCGCCTTCTGTCCATAATCCTCTGCAAGGTTGCGCAGCAGGATCTCGGTTTCTGCCATGTTCTCACCAAGCCGGCAGGCGATTTCCTGAACTGTACTCAGGTTCTTGCGGATCACTTCCTGAGCGCGTTTGGATATCTGCTCGCGCTGCATCTCCGCTCGGGTGACGTCGAGGATAATGCCGCCGACGGTCTTGTGCGGGTCAATGGTGAATATCGCTACGTCATAGATCCGGTCGCCCACGCGCAGCAGGTCTTTCAGCACTTCCTGCCCGTCGTCAAGAACGCGCTGGAACAGGTGCGGGAAGCTGTTTGTTTTCTCAAGCGCGACGCCTTCGAGTCCGGGTTTTGCTTCATAGGCGTAAAGCGTATCCTTGTCAAACAACTCGGCATAGCGATGGTTGCATTCGATAATCGTCAGGTTGTTGTCGACGATCACCACGCCGCTGGGCATACACTTCAGCAGCGCGTTGGCTTTGGTCTGCGCCTGTTTTCTCAGCCAGCTCAAACACATCGCAGGTTCGGCGCGTCCGTTGATCAGGGCTTTGGCAAAATCACGGCAGGTTTCGTAACCGCAGCCGCCGCAGTTGAGTTCATCCGCGAGGCTGTTTTTTCCGATCCGGCGCAGCGCTGCACGCAGCGCGCTCATCTCACACGTTCCGCCGTCGACAGGTTCGGGGTTGTATCCTTCTTCAATCTCTGCCTTGATTTCACGCGGCGTTTCCGGATCTTTAACGGCGTTGCAGACGGCGAGGCGGTTTAAGAGGCCAGCCTTGCGGTTTTTCATGCAAGGGCCTTGGATGCAGCCGCCGACACAGGCCAGCAACTCGACAAACACGGGGGAATCGACTTCATCGTCACGGATATTTTCCAACGCGTTGTGGATTGCTTCAAGCCCGGTCAGAGTGACCATGCGGACGTCTTTGGCTTGCGGATAGGTCTGAAGGCCTCTCAGCATGCCGCCTTCAATCGGGTAGAGCCCGCCTTCTTCGGCGCGTTCCGGAACAAAGGTCGCGTCCTTGTCTGCGGGCAATGTGCGCAGGTCAAGTCCGTCGCGGGTGAGCCAGTCGCGCAGATCCGCGAATGTCAGTGCCAGGTCGACGAGATACGCGTGGGTATCGGTTTCATTTTTTTTGGCGATGCAGGGGCCGAAAAAGACGATGGCGGCGTCATCCCCATACAGTTTTTTCAGGCTTTTGCCCAGCGCCAGCATCGGGGACAGAAGCGGTGTGATCGCCTCGGCGTGTTGCGGCAGATATTTTTGGATATATGCGACCGCTGCAGGGCAGGCGCTGCTGAGCCAGAGTTTTCGTTTGGGTAAAAGTTTCGCGGTTTCGGCGGTGACTTGTTGTGCGCCGAGAGCGACTTCGCTGACGTGGGTGAAGCCAAGTTTTTTCAGCGCGGTGATGACGACTTCGGCGCTGACACCAAATTCGCCGCGAAAGCTCGGGGCGATTGCGGCGATGACGGTTTTCTTTTCTTTGAGTAAAAGGCGGGCGCGTCCCACATCGTCACGTACGCGTTTTGCACCGGCTGGGCAGATGTTGACGCAGTGGCCGCAGGCGACACACATCTCGGGCATGACAGTGGCATGTCCGTTTTCAATCTTGATCGCTTTGACCGGGCACTGCCGCACGCACTTGTAGCAGTCCTGACATTCATTCTGGACGGTATAGACCGGGTAGCGCCTGCTTGTCATCGCGAGTCCTCCTGTCCTTATTGTTCGTTGTCGATCAGAATTCGTTGCAGCAGGTCCTGTAACTGTTCAGGGTCAACCTGCGTGTACTGTACGTCACCGATCCAGAGAATCGGCCCTTCGGGGCAGTTGTTTTCGCAAAGGCTTCCGGCCAGTTCGACACGGTTTTCCAGATTGCGGCTTTTGAGGAACGCTTCGATGATCTCAAGATTTTCGCGGTTGCCGCGGCTGAAACACGAGCTTCCCATGCAAATCCTGATCGTCACCATTGACATTCCCTCACTCTTTCTTTTTACAATCGCGTTTTTTATAATCGCATTGGCAGCTTTTTCGCATCCGCCAGATTGTCGTTGCCAATCCGGCGTGAGTATCTGCGAATCGACCCCTTTTATTTCTTGAATCCAGCACCAGCAGAAAGTGCGATTTGATTTATAAATAGATAAATCAATATCTATAAGTGAATATACAATGGCGCATCTTTCTGTCA
>QKHZ01000080.1 GCA_003249795.1 bacterium
GTATCAGCTCACGCGTAGCTGGGTCGTGTGGCACATTCTCGAACACGATCTCCATCATGGTGGCGAAATCTCGCTGATGCTCGGCGCACACGGACTCGCAGCCCCGGATATTTAGGAGGGACGGATTGAGACCGCAATATCCCCTCTCCGGTGCGGGAAGGGGACACGGCGAACATAGTGAGCCGAGGGGTGGGGCAGGGCTATGATCGAATCCCTGACCATCCGTCCCTTGACCCCCGAACGCTGGCCCGATCTTGAAACGCTGTTCGGTCCTGACGGCGCGGAGGGTGGATGTTGGTGCATGTGGTGGCGGTTTTCGCCAAAGGTGGGCAAAGCCAACCAGGGAGAGGGCAATCGCATGGCCCTGCGTCAGCGTGTGGAAGAGGGGCGCGCTACCGGGCTGCTGGCTTATCAGGAGGATGAACCGGTGGGCTGGGTGTCCATTGCCCCACGTGAGGAGTACGAGCGCGTCCGCACTTCGCAGACATGGCGGCCCATTGATTCTGTTCCCGTATGGGCCATCGTGTGCTTCTTTGTTCGCGTGGATCGGGGGCAGGCGATTGTGTTCGTGTTTATCCTCGCGCTGATCATTACCTACCTCGTATTGTCTGCGCAGTTTGAAAGTTTTGTTAGTCCGGTCGTCATCATGCTGACGGTGCCGATGGGGCTGCTGGGCGCGTGTGTGGGAATGTTGATAACTGGAAATTCGTTGAATATTTATAGTCAGATCGGGCTGGTGATGCTGATTGGTTTGGCAGCGAAAAACGCGATTCTGATCGTTGAGTTTGCAAACCAATTGCGCGACCGAGGCGTTCCGTTTGAAGATGCTGTTTTTCAGGCGTCGCGCTTGCGCTTGCGGCCGATCATGATGACGGGGTTGTCGACGGCAATCGGTGCAGTGCCGCTTCTCATGGCCAGTGGTGCGGGCGCTGGCAGTCGGATTTCACTGGGTGCGGTGATTTTCTTTGGCGCGTCGGCAGCGTGTATTCTGACGATGTTTGTGGTGCCGTTCGGTTATTTCTATCTCTCCCGTTCACAGAAGTCGCCGAAATATACCGAACACAAATTGCAGAAGATGGAAACGGATATCATCGACAAGCTGAGCGAAGCGTAAATCGCTGCGGATCGAAGTGAAAGCTATTCTGCACAAAAGGCTCTTCCTGTAGGGAGAGCCTTTTGTTTGTCTGCATTTATCGTCACTCAATATAACGATCAGCGACGGTTGTCGAGTTCCTGCCAACGCTCATACAGTTGTTCGACTTCTGTCTGCGTTTCACCCAGCTCTGTGCAGAGAGCGTGCATTTTTTCTCGGTTACTGACAATCGCAGGGTCGTTCAACTGTTTTTGTAATGTCTCGAGTTTTTCTTCGGCAGATAAAATTTTGCGCTCCATCTGTCGCCATTCGCGTTCTTCCTCTTTCGAGAGTCCCGCTTTTGCCGTACCGGATTTGTTGTCGGTTTGCGCGTTTACAGTTTCGTCAGTATTCGTCTTTTTCTGTGCAGATTTTTCGGCCTTGCGCTGACGGCTGAGATCTACACGCGCCCGGTCTTCTGCCGCCTGCCACTGCCAGAGGTCTGTATAAATTCCGCAGCCTCCGCCCGGATGAAGGCCGACAAATTCGGTACACAGTTTTTCAAGCAGGTTGCGGTCGTGACTGATGACGACGACGGCGCCGTTAAACTCGGCAAGCGCAACTTCAAGCATTTCGATCGACGGGATATCCAGATCGTTTGTCGGCTCGTCCAGAAAGAGAACATCTGCCTCCTGCCGCATCAGTGCCGCCAGCATGACCCGTGCGCGTTCACCGCCGGAGAGAGTGCTCAGTTTACTCTCAAGCTGATCGGTGCGGAACAGAAACCGTTGCGCCCACCCGACAACGTGCATCCCTTTTCCCTGCACCAGAACCGTATCGCCGTCAGGCGCTAGCGCTCTGCGCAGCGTGTCTTCGGGATTCAGCTTTTCACGCTTCTGGTCAAACACCGCCGTACGAAGACCGGTGACGTGGCGGACATTGCCCTCGTCCTGCTGCAGCTCTTTGGCGAGGATTTTCAGTAGCGTTGTTTTTCCGCTGCCGTTGTTGCCGACAATGCCTAGGCGGGTAGCGGGAGTGATCTGCACATCCAGTTTATTTAACAGACGGTTGCCGCCGAGAGTATGGCCAACCTGCTGCGCGATAATCAGGTCTTGCGTCTTGCGGCCGGTGGCGGCAAAGTCGATCTGCACCGGATCACGGCCGCTGAGACGGTCGCGTACATCAGACAGTGCATCGATTTTCTGATGCGCCTGTTTGATTTTTCCGACTGCCTTGCATCGGCGTCCCTGCGGCCCGCGCCGGAGCCACTCGATTTCCTGCCGCACGACATTGGCAAGCCGTTGCTCACGCCGCTGTTCTGCAGTAAGCCACGCTTCGCGTGACTCCAGAAAGTCGCTGTATTTTCCGGGGACAGAATAAAATCCTTCCGGATATCTGCGGTTGATTTCGACAATGCGCGAACAGACATTTTCCAGAAAATACCGGTCGTGGCTGATCATGACAAACGCGGTTCCGCTGTCATTCAAAAACGATTCAAGCCATGCGATTCCGGCGAGGTCAAGGTGGTTGGTCGGTTCATCCAAGAGCAGCAGGTCGGGTTTGACAATCAGCTTGCAGCCGATAGCCAGCCGCTTGCGCCATCCGCCGGAGAGGGTATCGGCTTTTACATCGGGATTTTCAAAACCGAGTTTTGATGCCATGATCGCGGCACCCGAATCGATTTCATGTTCGTCCAGCGGAAGAGCGGAAAGCGCCTGCTTTAACGCGCCGAATGCGGTGATGCCGTTGTCAAAGCGGTCTTCCTGTGCAAGATAGGCGACGTGTTTGCCGCGTGCGATTTCGATTGTCCCGAGGTCGCACGGTTCACTGCCTGCGAGGATTTTCAGCAAGGTGGATTTACCCGCGCCGTTTGGCCCGATCAGGCCTACTGATTCGTTGTCGTGAAACGCGAGACTGAGGCCTTGAAACAGGACGTGCGCGCCGAATGATTTTTCAAGATCGCGTGCGGAAAGTAAGACTGCCATTGAATTCATTCACCTGTCATGCAGGCCGCTGTTTACATATATAAATCCCAAGCGGCGGCGAGCGGAAACGCTTGCGGATCAGTTTTCTTTCTCGTTCATTCTGTGAGTTGATGGAAAAGAAAACGAGTGTGTCTGAAATGGTATGCGGCTGGCGGTTCGTTGTCAAGTAGGGCAGATTATTCCAGTGTTATGCACTTAGGCGTCTTCATTCGGGATGATTTTCGTCATGACGCAGACGTTGCCTTTTTCATTGTAGACGATTTCGTCCATCATGTTTCGCAATAGGAACACGCCGTAACCGCCGGGGCGCTTGCCCTGTTCCTTGCGGCTGTTGAGGTGCTTGAGCGGATCTTTGGACGGGTCGTAGTCGAAGTTGGGCTTGAAACCTTCGCCTTCGTCTTCAACCTTGAGCACGATCCGGTCGCTGAAGATGCAGTAAGAGATGCGGAACATCTTGTTGGGATTGAAGTGGTTGCCCCATTCGATCGCATTGCGGCCAAGCTCTTCGATTGCCAGTTGCAGATCTTCGCACATCGACCGCGGCAGCCGGCTTCCAAGCAAGACCTCGGAAAAGCGGTTCATGCGGCTGAGGTACTCCATTTCAGACGGCGCGGTAAGCTCTACCCAGTTTGCAGCCGGATAATCTGCCTGAATTCCGAGTTCGGGAAGGGGGCGTTTCTTTTCCTGCTCGCGTTCATAGATCACGTGCTTGAGCGTATCGCGCAGACGATCCAGGGGGCAGGGTTTGTCAAGAAAATCGTTGGCCCCGCGTTCAAGGCAACGCATGAGAATGTCATCCGTCCGCTGTCCGCTGAGGATAATCACCGGCAACTCCGGCGCCATGATCTTGATCCACTCAAGCAGGTCGTCGCCACCGGCATCCGGAAGTTTCAAATCGAGAATCACCGCGTCCAGATTGAAGTTCCGCAGCTCCATTGCCTGTCTGCCTTCAGTAGCGGTGAAGGCGCTGATGACCGAGAACAGGTTATCGTGTTCAAGGCCTTCCTTGATTAGCGTTTGTGCTGTCATATCGTCATCAATAAAGATGACTTGATAAGGTTTGGACTGAGGTGTTGACATTGCTGCGGCCATTTCCTGGGAAACTCCTTGAATTCCAGACGTTCTGGATACCATGCCGGAGCCCGAATGTCAAGAAAAGAGACAGTTTCCTGTGTATGATCCGCGAAAAAGAACGTTTCTTCTTGTAGACACAGCCTCTCTGTCTGCATACAATAATGAAAATTATTTCCGGTATTGGTTGATTAATTCCGCCGCTTTGCGCAGATGATATCGGAACCGAGAACACATTCATTCTTAAACGCGCAAGAAAGAGCACTGTTTTTATACATTGCCAGCCCGCGCAGGCAGGTTCTATGAAAAGTTGTCATAGGAGGTTATGATGGATTGTTTAAGTGCAATTTCCGAGCGGTTCAGTTATCGTGGCGCGTTTCAGGACAAACCGGTCTCGCGTGAGGATCTGACAAAGATCGCAACGGCTGCAACACTGGCTCCCTCAGGATGCAATAAACAGACTACGCGGTTTGTCATTGTCGATGACGCCGAGATACTCAAACAGATTGGTGCCTTGCATCCGATTGCCGCGATGAAGACCGCGCGCGCGATGCTGATGTTCATTATTGATTGTAATCCCGAAGCGGTTTATCAGAATATGTCGTTTCAGCCGGAAGACTGTGCCGCTGCAGTTGAGAACGCGCTGCTTGCAATTACCGCGCTGGGGTATGCGTCTGTCTGGATTGACGGGGCGCTACGGCGCGAGGGTCGGGCTGAGAAAATCGGACAACTTCTGAAGGTGCCTGAGGGCAAAGTTGTCCGCGTACTGTTGCCGATCGGGGTGCCTGCAGAAAACGGGCCGCGGCCGGACAAGATGCCGCTGGAAGAACGGGCATGGTTTAACGGATACGGGAGCAACTCTTGAACCAGCATCTGACTGAACTTGTCGAACGGATTCCTGCGCTGTCGGTGTGCGTGCCGCAGATAGAAGAAGCGCTGTCGCTGCTTGAAAAAACGTACCGTGCGGGCAACAAAACGCTGGTGTGCGGCAATGGCGGAAGCGCTGCGGATGCCGAACATTTTTCCGGTGAGCTTCTGAAAGGGTTTTACAAAACCCGTCCGCTAAGTAAGGAGGAAAAAACGCGGGTTGGTGCGGATTATGCCACGCGTTTACAGGGGGCGCTACCGACGATTCCGCTGGGCGGCTTTTCCGCGCTCAATACAGCATTTTCAAATGATAACGAACCGGAACTGATCTTTGCGCAATTGGTGTGGGGGCTTGGCAAAAATGGTGACGCGCTGGTCGCCTTTAGCACCTCCGGAAACTCTGCAAATGTTTTGCATGCTGTACGGATTGCCAAAGCCAAAGGGATGGCAACCATCGGGTTCTCCGGGAAAACCGGCGGGACGCTGAAATCGCTAGCCGATGTCACGATCTGCGTACCGGCAACGGTGACACATTTGATTCAGGAATATCACCTTCCGATCTACCACTGTATGGCGCTGGTGTTGGAAGAAATCTTTTTTGCGTGATCGCACGAGAAGTGGTTGTATCTTGCGTGATGGCGCTGACGGTTGTCAGAACGGGATTATGAAATATGCAGTTGTTTTCATTCAACAACAGCAATGACAGCGCGGGATGGATGCCGATTGCCGGAAAAGGCAATCGCAGAACATCGATGCGGTTACTGCTCTGTCTGCTGACTCTGTTTTATGCCTTGGTGTTTTCTGCCGCAAGCGCGCAGGATGATCCGCTAGAGTTGTTTGGCGATGAATCCACACCGGCGCGCACGGAGCAAACGCCACCTCCAGCATCACAGGCACAGACACCACCAGCGAAAAATAAGCCGGAGAACTCGTCTTCAGAAAAACCATCGATTCCGATCGATAACCAGCAACCGTTGATGATCGACCGCAAAGGGCTTGCTGTTAAAATTGATGACGAGCCGCTCAGTATAGATCAGGTGTTTGAAGCGTGGGGGCCGGCTTGGTATGAGGTGATGAACGCGGCGCGCGGCGGAAAGATCGCTACCGATCAGGTCGACACACGGTTACAGCAAGAGTGGGAAAAGGCGCTGGACACGGTGGTGCGTGAAGCGGTGTTTCATCTGGAAGCGGAGCGGTATTTTGAAGACATGCTGCAGGAACAGGTTCAGCAGCAGTATTCCCGCCAGCAGGCAGGACCGAATGACGGCAGCCGGCCAATCGGACGTGACCGGATGGAGGCCGAGATGCGTCGTCAGCGTGATGCGCAACTGCGTGCCAGTTGTGAAGAACTGATTAATGAAAAGATTCGCGAAAGCGGAGGTGCGAAAGGGTTGAAGCGGATTCTTGATTCGCGCTCGATGACATGGGAGGAGTGGCGTCAGCGGCAGATCCGCAAGGCGTTTACCGCGACGTATCTGCATTCGAAGTTCCGGCCAGTTGAGGGTGTGGAATACCGTCCTGCTGATATCCTGAATTTTTATAAAAGCAATCCCGCATTGTTTACTGAACCGGGTGAGGTACTTTTTCGGCATATTCTGTTTTCATATGACAAATATGGCGGTTCAAAGCAGGCGTATGAGGCTGCGTGGGATGTGTATGATAAAATCAGTCAGGGAATGCTGCGGTTTGAGGATGCTGCAAAAACATACTCAGACGACACGATCAGCGCTTTGCGCGGCGGGTTAGAGAATAGGCGTTCCAGTGACGATTCTCGCGAAGGGTGGCTGTCGTTTGTCCGTGATGCGGCGCGGGAAGAGGAACCGAATAACTTGGGGCCCATTCTGGAGAGTACCGTTGGTTATCATCTGGTGATGCTCTTGAAAGAAGGTGAAGGTACGAAGATCCCGTATTCCATCGCGCAGAAATTTATTCAGCAGCGGATGCGTGCAGAAGAGTGGGACAGAAAGTGTGACGCGCTTTATGAAGACCTGAAAAAACAGGTTCGGATCGAAGTGCGTACACCGGCGTTCCCGCCGCAATTGTCGTGGCAGGCAGTTTCCGGCGGGCGTGAGAACGGCGTGTCGGTGCGGCGTATCGGTCCTGCAAGTGAGGATGTCAGGTGAACTACGACGACGTGCCTTCCAGCTCACCCTATGTCACGTATCTTGAGGAGAGCCGCAAGCCGTTTACGAGTTTCCTGTTCTGCCTTCCCTTGTTTGTCGCATATCATGTCGGCATCTGGTTGATTCATGCAGGCGGGTATCCGGCGTGGCTTAACGGTGCGGACTTGTGGCTTGCGCGGAGTATGGGAGTGCTTGGTGTCAGCGGGCCGCTGGTCAGTCTGTTTACGGTGACGATCGTTTTTCTAGGGCTACAACAACATACAGGAAAATCCTGGAAACTGAAGTCATCGACGCTGTTGCTCATGCTGCTCGAATGCGTCGTGTTCTGCGTACCGCCGTTTTTATTGGGACGGCTGTTGCAGTATGTCATGCAGCTGGCGGCAACCGTCAGTACACAGGCAGAAGAGATGCCACAGCTTGCGAAGATTGTGCTGGGGCTTGGTGCGGGCGTATATGAAGAGTTTCTCTTCCGCATGTTGCTCATGAGTTTCTTTTTCTTTATCTTCCGGAAATTTGCTCGGCTGAAAGGGCATGTGCTCTACGCCACGGCGGTGTTATTGCAGGCGGTTTTGTTTGCATTGTTTCACTACGGCCCGGATACGGGCGAAGCGTTCAGCCTGCAGACCTTTGCGTTTAGGACAATTGCGGGCGTTTATTTTGCGTATCTTTATCAGGAGCGCGGTTTCGGCATCGCAGCCGGAAGCCACGCCGCCTACAACATCGTCGCCATCCTGAACAGTTCATTCCGTTAAAAATTCGGTGTTGATCCGGATCAGATGTGTGCGTTAAGCAGCTTCTGTGTCTCTGCCAGCGTCGGTGCGGACAGTAGAGCAGACGCGAAGGCTTGCGATTCCTTCATATCAAGTTGGGCGATCCGCTTTTGAATGCGCGGCAGAAAACGCGGGTCAAGGCTCAGACGCCGGATGCCGATGCCAAGCAGGAACGGCAGCATGTGTGCCTGGTGCGCGATTTCACCGCAGATGGAGATCGGCTTGTTGTATTGGTTTGCGATCATCGCCATCCGTGCAAGCCCGCGCAGAACTGCCGGATGGTGTGATTGATAATAATTCGAGACCAGCTCATTGGTACGGTCCACCGCGAGCATGTATTGGACAAAGTCGTTGGTGCCGATGCAGAAGAAATCAACCAAACGCGCCAGATCCTCCATGATTTCCATCGCTGCCGGCAATTCCATCATGACCCCCAGTTTGTACTGGTGAGGAAACACCAGCTTGTCGCTTTCCAGATCTTCCTGACATTCTTTGATCAGTTCGCGCAACTGGAGGACTTCGTCGACAGACGAGATCATCGGGAACATGATGCGCAGGATACCGTTCTCACCCGCTGCACGGAAAATGGCACGTAGTTGTGTTTTAAACCCTTCAAGATGCAGCAGTGAAAACCGGATACTGCGCAGGCCTAGGCTTGGGTTGGTTTCTTTTTTGATGTCGTAATATGCGGGGAACTTGTCGCCGCCGATGTCGAGTGTGCGGATGGTGACTTCTTTTCCGTCCATCGCCTTGAACAACTCGCCGTAGATTCGGACCTGCTCGTCTTCTGTCGGCAGAGTTGGCCGGATCAAAAACGGAAACTCTGATCGGTAGAGCCCGATACCTTCCGCCTTTAAGCGGCACGCAAGAGAAAGTTCGCTCAGCAGGTTGATATTTGCCAGAAGCGTGACGCGTTCGCCATCGCTGGTTTTTGTTTCGGGTTTGACCTGCGCTTCCTCTTCTTCGAGTGTGCGGCGTGTTGTTTCGCGTTCGTGGAATGTCTGCAGGACATGTTGGTCAGGCTGCACATAAATCAGTCCGACTTCCGCATCCAGCAAAATCGGGGTGCCGTCTGCAATCGAGAGCAGCCGCGGATCGTCTGCAATCACCATCGGCACGTCAAGGCTGTGGGCAAGGATCGCCACGTGGCTGGTGGTACCGCCGCTGGCGAGGATAATGCCTTTGACGCCTTCAGCCGAGAGCATCAGCATGTCGGACGGGAAAAGCTCTTTGGCGATGACGATGCGGTCGCGGCAGGGCGGAGTGTCGGACTGGCCGCCATGCAGGAGGTTGCCCAGAATCCGGCGTGCGAGGTCTTCGACATCGTTGGCCTTTTCCTGAATATACGCGTTCTCGTTGTTACGGAACAGATTGATATAATGTCGCGCAATTTTCAGCACCGCACTAGGAGGAGCCATGCCTTCGCCGATCAGTTTTTTCACGCCGTCGATGAAGTTCGGATCTTTCAGAATCATCTGATGGGCGGTAAAGATCAGTGCGGCTGTTTCCGGTAGTGTCTGATCAAGTTTTTCCTGAAGTTCGGCGATTTGCGTGCGGGTGTTTTCGACCGCGGTTTCAAAGTCGTAGAGCGTCCAGGTTCCGGAGAAGACGCGTCCTTCTTCAAGTGTACCGCCTGCGGCGATAAACTGGATGGAGTCGGCGTGGGAAATGCCTTCAGACGCGCTTTTTCCTCGGATAATCCCGCTGAAGGCAGGCTCTTCCACTTCCGCTTGTGCAGATGCGCGCTGGGTCGTATCGATTGCCGCCGCCAGATGGTTTGCCATTGCACGCAGAGCCATGATATCGCTGGCGT
The DNA here is from genome assembly GCA_003249795.1 of bacterium. Lineage (GTDB taxonomy): Bacteria > Planctomycetota > SZUA-567 > SZUA-567 > SZUA-567 > SZUA-567. The sequence goes on from QKHZ01000080.1 coordinate 9,702, forward strand.
GAAACAGGTTGTCTTTGACCCGCTGCACAACAATGATCCCGACAGGGATCTCACCGCGCTGGATGGGAACTGCCAGAAACGCTTCAAACGGATCTTCACCGGCTTCGGGAAAATGTTTGTACTGCGGATGTGCGCTGGCGTTAGCGACACAGACCGGCGCGAGGGTCTGGGCAGCAAGCCCGACTAACCCTTCGCCGGGTTTCAGGCGGATTTTTCCGATTGCATCAGGATTCAGTCCGTGCGTTGAGCGCAGGACAGCTTCACCGTTTTCGATGATATAGACAGAGCAGACATCGGCGTGCAGATACCGTGATGCGAGTTCAACCGCTTGCGACAAGAAGGAGTCAAGCGCCGAATCGCCCGATAGCACAGCGCTGAGTTCGCTTAAATCATAAAGAAGGTCAAGATGACGATTGTCCATGGATGCCCCACTGCACCATTCCATAATAAAATGATTATAGCTTCCGACCGGGCAAAGGATAGGGTTTTTCCGCTAATTTCGCAACGATCTGTACGATCTTTTTGAAAGTACATTTCCGAAGGATTGAGAGAGTTGTGAAAACGGCTAGGGTTGTGCAGGCTTTGGCGGTTGCGGCTGTGTCGCTTGCTGGAAGACAATCGGAATCCCCAACTGCCTGCAGAGGGAAAATAGTTTTTGGACTTCCGCACCCGGTGTCTCTGGTTGCAGGTCAAAAAAAACATGGAGCGGGTTTTCGGATGATTGCTTGAGAGCATTCAAAGCGGTGCCCAGCGCCTCGGCAGATGTAAAGAGGTTGCCGTTACAGCCATAACGGATTCCGCTTTTGGTCATAAAACGACGGATTATGATTGCTGCAGACAGGTTTTCTTCCGTCGGTGGCAAAAAGACGATTTCGTCGTCTGATTCTGATTGTTGTGGATAGAGTTCACGGCTCTGGTTGGATATGGTTGTGTCTGATGTTGTCTGCTCCGATGCTGAGGGCAGCAGGATGAGAAAGATCCCGACTACCACTAGAACCATTTCAGGCAAAAACGGATAGTTTTTTTCCATGACGGTATTCCCGAGAGTATTTCATCCAGTAGAAAAATGTGCGCAAATAACAGGATGAAATTGTACCGGTAATCAGAGTTTGGCGCAATCATGATTCGATCGGCAAGTGGGCCGTTCGGCAGAAAAGAGAGAGAAGGCGACCGCCGTCGGAGAATGGTGACGACAGCCGCCTTCATCATCGCCGAGATGCGGCGGCGATGACCGGATGGATATTACTGGTTTGTTGTGTCATTTTTGCCGCAGGTGCATTCCTGTTCCTCGCGGTTACTTGTGCAGTTGCCGTCACAAAACGGACAGCCTGAAGTATCCTTTTCTTTGACGATCTTATAGATCTTGAATGCCATAACAATAACAACGGCCACGATGATCAGGATTACCAGAATAATCTGCCCCATGTGCATTTCCTTTCCTGTTTTACACGTTCATTTTGTAAAGTGCGCGGCAAATATGATTGCGTTTATGCGCCAAGCCCCAGCACTTTTCCAACCTGATAAATCAGCGTTGCCAGAATAAACGCAAGCGTTGTCGTATACACAACCGAGAACGCCGCCCACTTCCACGATCCGCTTTCGCGCCAGATCACTGCCACCGTCACCATGCACGGCGCGTAGACCATGACAAACACAAGCAGTGCAAATGCCTTCAGCGGATTCCAGTCCGGATGGTTTTTCAGCATTTCCGTAATCGGCTGTTCTGCCTCTTCGTCATTGCTCATCTCCATGCTGTAAGCAGTCGACAGTGTACTGACAACCACTTCTTTTGCGGCAAACCCGCCGACAAGCGCGATGTTGGTTCTCCAGTCAAAACCGGCAACCTGAGAGATTGATTCAAGTCCGCGTCCCATTCGTCCGGCAATGGACTGACGAAGCTGTGCACTGTCGCATTCAACCTGAATGGCTGTCGATTCTTCTTCAAATGAAGCGGTCGCTTTTTCTTCATCTGCGCCGTTTTCAATTGCGGTTTTCATCGTGGCTTCCGCCGCTTCAATCCGGGCGTCATATGCACTCGTATCCATCCGCGGAAAATACATCATCGCCCAGATCAGGATGCTGACGCCAAGGATAACCGTCCCCGCTTTTCTCATATACATCCAGCTGCGCTCAAGCGCGCTACGCAGAATTGTCATCGGGCGCGGCATGTGATATGGCGGCAGCTCCATCACAAACGGCGTCTGTTCGCCTTTGATCACGGCCTTGCGCAAGACCAACGCTGCCGTCAGGGCAATCGACCACGAAAGGCCGGCAAGCACCCACATCATCAGTCCCTGATGTGCTGCAAAAAACGCGCCGATCAGCATCGCATACACCGGCATCTTCGCGCCGCAGTTCATAAACGGAACGACCAGCATCGTCGTGAGTCGGTCTTTCTCCTCGCGCAGCGTTCGCGTTGCCATCACTCCAGGCACAGCACACCCACCGGCAATGCCGCCGCTGATAATCATGCTCATCAAACTCTTGCCCTGCAGTCCGAAGACGCGCAGCACACGGTCAAGCACAAACGCGATGCGGGCGATATAGCCGGAGTCTTCAATCAGCGCCAGAAGCAGGAACATGAAAAAGATCAGCGGCACAAATCCCATGACCCCGCCGACACCGGCAACGCAGCCGTCAAGCACCAGCGATTTGAACGGGCCGTCGGCCATGCCTTGCAAAAGCCCGGGAAGCCACTCTTCAAAGAACCAGCCGAATACGCCGACCGGAGTTGTCCAGCCGCCGTCCCACGGGATATACTCCCAGCCGTCAGCCAGAGCAAAGGTCAGGGTGAACGTTGCATAAACCACAAGCGCGACAAAGGCGAATCCGAGGAAACGGTTGCAGACGAGAATGTCGATCGCATCGGACAGCGTCTGCCTGTCGCCGCGTTGGCTGACGCAGGCCTGCACAATACCGGCTGCGTGCCCGTAGCGGTGTTCGGCAATCAGGAGTGCCGGGTCTTCACCTTCCTGATCGAGAACCAGTGTTGCGTTTTTCTCGGCAAGGTCAAGGATTGCGGTCGGCCCTTTGGCCTCCAGCTGAATGCGCTCGCGGGTTTTGCTGTCCTGTTCCAGCAGTTTGATCGACAGCCAGCGCGGGTTGCGGTGTCCTTTGAGATTTTCATCTTTTTCAATGCAGCAGGACAGAACCTTCAGCGCTTTTTCAATCTCATGGCCGTAGTGGACGGTTTTGTTTTCGCAGGACTTTTTGCCTGAAGCGACATCCAGCAATGTCTGCGTGAGTTCGCCCTTGCCTTCTTTTTTGTGGCCGATGGTGGCGACAACCGGTACGCCCAGATAGGACGAGAGCTTGGTAATATCGATATGGATGTTACGCTGACGGGCGATGTCGTGCATGTTCAGCGCGACAACCATCGGAACGCCCATCTCCGCCAGTTGCAACGTCAGGTACAGGTTGCGTTCGAGGTTGCTGGCGTCGACGACGTTGAGGATCACGTCCGGTTTTTCCTCGACGATAAACGAACGCGCAACAACTTCGTCCTGCGAATACGCCGTCAGTGAATACGTACCCGGAAGATCGATGAAGTGGAGTGTTGTGTCGCCGATGCGGCAATCGCCTTCGATCTTTTCGACCGTGACGCCGGGGTAATTGCCGACGCGCTGGTTTGATCCGGTAAGGGTATTGAACAGTGTCGTCTTGCCGGCATTGGGGTTACCGGCAACGGCAATGGCAATATGCGGTTTCATGTCTATTTTGCTCCATTGGATTTTGCGGCTGCGGGGGTGACGTCGATAAATGCCGCTTCATTCTTGCGGATCGCCAGATGATAGCCTTTGATAAAGATCTCGACAGGATCGCCCAGCGGGGCGACGCGTTCGACCAGAAATTCTGTTCCGCGCGTGACTCCCATGTCCAGCAGACGCTGACGGATGGCGCCGCCACCGGGCAGCATCTTTTTAATCACAGCCGTTTCACCGGCTTTCAGCTCAAGTAATGTCTTGGGATTGCTCATCATTTTCTCCGGGATGTCGAATAATAATTTTCGCCGCTTGCTGACGGCCGATGGCAAGGCGCGACCCGCGAACGTCCAGCGTGATCGGCCCGTCTGCACTTAAAACCCGCGCCTTGGTTCCGCGCAGGAGGCCCATTGACCCGAGCCGTTCTTTCATCTGCCTGCCGCCCAGCACCTCGACAATCTCGACAAGCTCGCCGACTAGGCAGGTCGCCAGCGCCCGCGTTGCCGGAATATTTCCGGCGCATTTGGCGCAGATGCCGCGGATCTCCATCTTGTGCATCAGCGGCGTAAAGCCGTTCAAACGGGCAAGCTCTTCCTGACGCGCTTCGATGGTCGGGTCAACAAATTCGGTAATGCAACCGCAGCGGACGCAGACGAAGTGGTCGTGATGATTGTCCAGATGCAGATGTTCGTACACGGCGCGGTCTTTAATCCGCAGTTTCTGGGCAATCGCCAGATCACACAACAGGCGCATGGTACGGTTCACGTGCGAGAGGTCGATCTCAGGATGTTTCTGCCGCACAAGCTCGTGCAGCTCCTCCAGCGTCATATGCGTGTCTGTACTCAAAAACACCGACGCGATCAGTCCGTCTTCGGGTAACAGCTCTTGCCCAAGCTCCCGTAAGACATGGCCGAACTGTCGGCGCAAATGCTGGTTTGCACAGTGCTGGACTTCGTTCATTGCATTGCCTCTCGTTTCATGTGGCCTGATCCTTATTGCGCCTTCGGGGTCGTCACCCGTCTTATGCAGGATCTAGCCTGTTCTTCGAAGCTGATGACAGTATGACTTAATGAGATGAAATGTCAATTGTTAATTTAGACAAAATATTGATAACGTCCGGTTGGTCAATCTTTATCGGGTCGTTTTTTCTTTGAGGACAAAGGAGTTGCGCGATTGACAGGGCGGCTGAACGTGAATAAAGTTATTGAAAGAAAATCTCAAAATGGAGAAAGGCCAGTCCAAGAATGAAGATCCGTCAGGCGGTATTACTGATTGCGGGCGCGATGCTATGCATGCTGATTGTCGGGCTGATGTGGCTCTCGTACGTAGCGAATCCACAATCAAGCAAATACATTTATATCTGGCAACGCTACTGGTGGCCGAGGCAGTTGGCTGAATCGGGATCACTCAGAAACTTCACCGGCGAAACTGTGGATTACCGTGAAGATGGCTCTGTATTGGCCCGTATTTCATATCGGGATGGAAAACTCGACGGGCATTTTTGCTCATATAATCCAAACGGTATGTTAGATATGCAAATGGACTATCAAAACGGTGCGGTCATTGAAGGGACAACTGTTTATTGGAATCATTATCCGGATCGTGCCAGTTATCGGGATGAAGTGAAAGATGATGAAGTCTTTGGATGGTTTTATGATAAAGGCGGGCGTTGTTCATCATGTTGTTGGCGCTTGAAAAGAGAAAACCCGCAAGAATACCATCTCCCATCCGGAATCTGCATTCGATATGAAACAGCTTCATCGGAATATATATTCAAAATTGAAATCAACGGGAAAGACTATTTTGTCTCAGACGATCTGACTACGCCTGAATGCAAAGCGGTTATTGACCGTGCGCTGCCGCTGCTGGATCCGTTTTATCAGGCGATTGTGAAAAAACAGATTGAAGAGGCAAAGAAATCGGCTGATCAAAATGCAACGCAAACAGATGAATCTGTTGATCTATCAGAAATGTATGGTCCTGCCACGGAAGAGTAATTTCAGCGCTGGTATCGTTTGATGCTGTCGTAACTCGTGTTTTGTTATAGCCGGATTTCAGAATGTGTTGGGATGTGAACACTTGCACTGCTGTCGGTGATTTGTACAATCAGGCGTGTCCGGCTCGAATCCCGGACGCTTCTTCTTTTGACTTGCAGACAGGAACCGGATGAGAAAAACTGTTTTTGCATTCCTCAAGGCCATTGGGAAATTTCTCCCCAAATCATTGAAGCTGCGGCTTCTCTCACTGCGCGTGGTGCGGTATCTGTGTTTCGGCAAGTTCGGCGTCACCCCGTTCTGGGAAGACCGGCTGCGGTTGTTTATGAAGCAGATCATCAAGCCCGGAATGACCTGTATCGATGTCGGTGCCAACAATGGCGAACATACAAAACTCATGGCCGAGCTTGTCGGCGCGGCGGGAAAAGTATTTTCATATGAAGCCTTCCCCGAAACCGCGCGGGTTTTGGCTGAAGACATGAAGGGTTTAGATAATGTCACTGTCGGAAATTACGCAGTCAGTGACGGCTCTGTGGATTCGATTCCGCTGTTTGCGGGGCGTAATCATTCGTCTGCGGAGTGGAGCATCCTGTCTGACCGGGGCGAGGGGTTTGAGTCCACGTCGACATTGAACGTTCCGTCTGCGTCGGTTGACCAGCTTGTTGGTGAAGTGCAGGTTGATTTTGTCAAGATCGATGTGGAAGGTGCTGAGCCCATGGTCTTGAACGGCATGCGGAAAATGCTGCGTGCGGCAAAGCCGGTTGTCATGATCGAGTTTCATAAGGGCGCGTGGCACGGCCGCAAGGCTCTGCTGGATGCGGGCTATACACTGTATGATCCGGGTGGCCGCAAAATTGATCCGGCAAGTGATACGCGGTCGTACCACACATATGCATTTCCTCCGGAAACGGAGCTGGATGCAGAAGCAATTCTTCAAGGCTGCGGGCCTGTAACCTGGTAGATTTGTCAATTCGTTCGTCTTGAGTTCTACAAACCTGTTGCGCTTGATTGCATTTGAATCTGGTCAAAAGAAAGCCGGAAGGAAAATCCTCCCGGCTTCTTGTATTGAAGATGATAAAGAAATTCCGGCCAGAACAATTACGCGGCGATTTCCTTTGCGGGTTTTGTGCGCATAAAGAGCGCTGCCAGAAGCAGGCTCAGGCCGAAGGTCAATATCGTTCCGGAGATTCCGGCGAGTGCGGTTGAAATGCCTTCGCTTGCGATTGTCGGAATCGCGTAGTCAGGCCACGGCGAGTGTTGCCAAAGAGCTGTCGCCTCTTCTGCCAGCGCGAGGAACCCTTGGTCCTCAGCGACCTTTTCCAAGCCGTCAGGCGATGAACTGGCAAATGGACTTGCAAAGGCCGCCAATGCCAAAGAGACCAAAATCCCGGCGCCTGCCGCTGTCCAGAGTCCTGCACCAGATTGTTCTTCCTCTTTGTCTTCCATGAATTCGTTGCAACCTGCCCACTGCGGCAGAAGCGTGGGGGCATACATGCTGATCAGGACAAGCGCTGCGGTCGTAATGCCAGCTTCACCAAGGCCGATCAGAGCGTGTGTGCCGACCATGGCCGGAAATACGTTGCTTGCAGAGACTGAGCCGGAAAGCGCCAGCTCTAGCGAACACGCCGCAGACGCCAGAATAACGCTGACGCAGGATGAAACGGCTGCTGTGATCAAAAAGCCGTTGACTCCTTTTGGCAGGATCATCCTTAACAGGCGCATCAGTCCGTATGTGCCAAGCCCGCCGACAATCCCCATGTTGACGATATTGGTTCCCAGTGCCGACAAGCCCCCGTCAGCAAAAGCAAAGCACTGCACGATAAGCACCGATGCTAGAATCAGACATGCGTTCCAGCCGCCCAGAAGAGAAGCCGCCAACGCCCCGCCCAAGAAATGGCCGCTGGTGCCGCTGTTAATCGGAAAGTTCAGCATCTGCGCGGCGAAGATAAAGGACGCGGTCATCCCCATCAGCGGAAGCGTGCGTTTAACCGGATCTTGTTCTGCTCTGGCGATATATAGACCATAGCCGACGGCACCGAGGGCAAGAGCCCCGAGAGCCTGATTGATCGGGCAACTTACAAAACCGTCAGGGATATGCATTTCGAATCTCCTCTTTTCGCCGCAGGGCGTGAATGATATTGCTATGAAATTTCCAACGTTGATTTATGTAAGAGCCTGATGACAGCATTCAGTTATCTTGCGTCAAAATTAATCGTTGATTGTTAACTTGATGTAGCTATTTTCGAAAACGATTTTCTGTTGGTGGTTATTATGATAAAAACCAACGGGTTGAATCGAACTTTTTCTGAAATAATGTAGCGATTTTTTATTTAAACTGGAAAATTATTTTATTCTCGGGCACGATTTCAATTATCAAATGATCTGGTTTTAACCGAAACAATGCAAAATACATGCAACATCTTGATAGCTAGTTAGAAGCCCATCCGGATAAAATTGAATCCTCCATTTGTCCGAATCGATAATCCGAAATTCAAACAATTATCGACAGATGCCTGCAGAACTTTAGCGGAAAAATCAACAAAAGCTGAAATTCATCACATCCATTCACTCTCATCGGCATTCTAACGACTTTTTATCACACTATCTTATCGAGAAACCGGTTTCTCAGCCGATAATACAATTGAGAGTACGATTGTATTTTCATATGTGGGTTTTTTGTTTTGATACGCTTCGGTGCGGGAGTATGGACGCTCAACATCGAATGCAGATCAGAACAGGATAATTGGTAATTGATTATATGTTGGGTTAGGATAGGAGAATGCCATGGAAATTGGTTCATCATCTTCAGATCTTTGGGCGTCCATGTTAAGCAGCAGCAGTTCGTCAACATCATCAACGTCATCGACAAGCAGCAGCTCACAGGGGATTGAAAGCAACAGCCTTTCGGCACTGGATACCGATGGCAGCGGCACAATCAACCAGGACGAGTTTATCACTGCGCTTCAGAGCAGCATCGAAGCCGAAGACGACGAGTCGAATTCAAAAGCGACCGAGTTCTTCAACATGATCGACAGCGATGGAGACGGAGAGCTCAGCGAAAGCGAGTGGTCGACGTTTCAGGAAAAGTCGGCTGAAAAACCGGCTGGCGGCCCGCCTCCCGGTGGCATGCCTCCTGAGGAAGACGACGATGACGACGACACCAGCGTCCTCAGTCAGCTGCAGACCTTCCTGCAGGAGATCTTCAGTTCAGCCGATGCCGATGGTGACGGTGAGGTTACTGAGAGTGAGTTGGCGCTAATGGTCGACCAGATCTCTTCGGGCGCATTGCTGGACAGCAGTGATGACGATGATACGTCGTCGATGTTCGAATCGGTTGACGTCATTGCCTGAACGGGGCTGACTGATATCACCGTTTGTTTTCAGAATACTGAAGTAAAATGAGCAGGCCACTTTCGGGTGGTCTGTTTTTTTGTATGGCGTGTGAACGCATGTCTGGTTATCAGAAAGAACGATTGAGTCGTCAGTAAGAGCCATTGCGTAGAGAGATCTGTGCAGAATAAAAACACGCCGCCAAAGAGTTCTCTCGGGCGGCGTTTATTATTTGTTTGTACGTTGTTTCAGGCAGGTGACAGAAAGCCTGATTAGTTTGCCATGACGAATTCGTAGACGCCTTCTGTGTAAGCCGCCACATTGTCCCAGTTGTAGCGGTCTTCAACAGCGACGCGGCCATTGCGGCCAAGGGCGCGGCAGTGGTCATGGTCGGCAAGAAGCGAACCAAGACCATGAGCCAGTCCCTGTGCGTTGCATTCAACCAGGAAGCCGTTGATATCGTGCCAGATGAATTCGCGCGGACCGCCGGTGTTAGTTGCAACAACGGGTTTGCCTGCCGCCCACGCTTCAAGCGCGACAATGCCGAACGGTTCGTTACGACTGGGCAGGGCAAGGATATCGATTGAGCGCATCAGGTCGATGTAGTCACCGCGTGAGAGGGTTTCAAGAAAGACCACGTTGTCAGTAACGCCGACTTCATGCGCACGTTGGACGATGCGGTCCTTTTCGGGGCCGGTGCCGGAGATGACGAACTTCGTTTCCGGATAACTTGCCAATACCAGTGGAACTGCGTCGATCAGGATGTCCATGCCCTTCTGCTGGGTCATGCGGCCAGCTGCGAAGATGGTCGGGGTCATGGAATTGAGACCGTATTTGGCTTTGACCGGAGCCGGGTCGAGATAACCATCGAAGGCGTGGTAGGCAACGCCGTTGGGCACGACGTGAATCTTTTCGTGCGGCACCTGATAGATGCGCTGCAGTTCTTCAGCAAGGAATCCGCTGACAGAGATTACGGTGTGCGCATTATGACAACCGGCAGCTTCCGCATCGCGGATCCACTGGGCAAAGCCGTCGTAGAAGACGTTGCCATCGCGGCCGTATTCGGTCGAGTGCATGGTCAGAACGCCTTTGGTGCCGAAGCCATCCATGGCGTATTTCATTGCGTTTGCCGTCAGCCAGTCATGGGCGTGGACAAGCTCGAAGTTTCCGATCATGTTGGTGATTTCGAAGAATTTGTGTGCCATGGCCTTGCACATCATGTTCATCGATTCGACGAAGTTTTCCGAGAGGCCGTGGTCGATTCGGTGGTAATGGACGCCATCGATCAGGTTGTACCCGTCCTGATTGGATTTGCGGCGGGTGATGATATGGACTTCGTGTCCGCGGCGGGTAAGGCCTGCGGCGAGTTCTGTGACGTGAACGCCCAGTCCGCCCATGAAGATCGAGTGTAGCGTTTCCCAACTGAACATGGCAATGCGCATAGAGTTCGTCCTTCCTTCTGGTATGCCCGGCATGACATTACGTCAAGATAGTGCTATGTCTAATCGTGTTTGTCAAGAAAAGCAAATGGAAAACGCAAAACAAACCGATTTCGTGTGACAGGGCGAATCATTTTTTTTGAAATAACGCTGTAATCTCCCATAAAACAAGGCAATTGAGCGCGATTCGGGAGCCCGTCAATTTTCGTCGCAAATCCGGTATTAATTGCACGATTTCATCCGGTCAGAATTGATTTATGTGCATGTCAATTCTCAAATTTGGTGTCTATTTTGAACAAGCAGCCGATATCCTTCATGTTTCAACGCCGTACATACAATAAAATTGGTGTCCTCAAACCAGAATCAGGACAACACTGATCTGCAGGATCCCGGTGGTATTATGTTTCATAGACAGAATAATGCACCTTCGGTAGAAGCATTTTCTCAATCAGCTGAGGACGGATTGCAGGGCGCAGAGGACGGCGTCGGTGTCGGTTACTGCTTCGACTTTCGCAGCGCCGATTTTTTGCGGCAGAACAAAACGCAGCTTGCCGCCCATCGTTTTCTTGTCGCCGTACATCGCCTGTAGAAGTGGCTCGGGTTCGTACCCGGATACTGAGCATGTTATTCCGAATGTTTTAAACAGCGACTCGATCCGGCTACGGATCTCAGGTGAAATTGACCACAGCCGCTCCGCCAAGTCACACGCCGCCAGGGTTCCGACAGCAACCGCATCGCCATGTCGCATCTTGTAATTGCTCAGTGCCTCGAATGCGTGGCCGAAGGTGTGGCCGAGATTGAGGAGCGCGCGGATGCCGTGTTCTTTTTCATCCTGACTGACCACGCCGCCTTTGATCCGGCAGGAACCAGCGACGACTTCTGTCAGTACTTCCGGATTGCGCTGCTTGATTGCCTCCGCATTTTCTTCGACATAGCCGAAGTACGTTTCATCCAGAATCACGCCGTGTTTGATCACTTCCGCCAGTCCGCAGTGCATCTCTTCTTCCGGCAACGTCCGGAGCGTGTCGATATCGATGATCACGCGGCTGGGCTGGTGGAATGCGCCGACGATGTTTTTGCCATGCGGAAGATTGACGCCGGTTTTTCCGCCGGAGGAACTGTCGACCATTGCAAGCAGTGTCGTCGGCAGCTGCAGAAACCGGATGCCGCGCATGAAGCACGCTGCGGCAAAGCCGGTCATGTCGCCGGTCACTCCGCCGCCAAGAGCGAGCACACAGCTTTTGCGGTCGAGTTTTCCGGCTAGCATCTGGTTACAGAGAAAGCCGAGGCCGCTCATTGACTTTGACTCTTCACCTGCGGCAAAGACGATACGGACGAAATCGACGCCTTTGTCCTGCAGACTTTTTTCAACAGCGGCGGCATAGATTTTTTCGACATTGCTATCACAGACCAGAGCCACGCGCGTGTGATCGTTGCAGGCAGAGGTCAGATGATCTGCGGCATTTCGCAGCAACCCCTGTCCGATCTCGATGTCGTAACTGTTTGTCCCCAAGTCGACGTGCACTGTACTCATAAATCTGCTCCACCGTGATTAGACGTTTTCGAAAAATATCCGGATTGAAATTCGTATCACCTGTCTACCCATCCCTGATTATCAGGTAATGGCGGGCAAAACGAAAATAAAAAACGTGTTTTTCTGCTGTTTTACTGTACTGCAGGGTTGTTTTCAGCTTTTCAGATCATCGCTGCCGGTTTGGATTGTCTCTGTGTCTGTGGCCTCGTTTTCGCCAGGATCATTTCCGGCGTCACTGTCAGCCGCAGCCGATTGCTTTTTCTGATGGACAGGGCGCAGGGGTTTAATTGTTTTCGGATTGAGACCGATTTTGCGGTGGCGGTTTACCATATTCTCCATTTGGTTATGATCGCTTAATACCGTGCGATACATCCAGCCAAGTGCGAATACGCCGAGTGCGATCATCACGCCATAGAAAATATAACGCTGCGTTGATGTCCAGCTCTGCGGCAGAAACGGGGAGGCTACTGTCGGACGGGCGGAGATATTTTTGCATACAAGAAGCGGCGACCAGTGCCAGCCTTCTGAAACGCGGTACGGGTAGAGTTTGTAGAACACGCCTTCAGCGTCAATGGTTTGTCCGACGCGCAAGCCTTCAGGAAGGTTCAGCGTGGCGACGATCCACGTGAACTCGCGAAAGTCAGTGTAATGGCTGTCGCCGATGGTGATGAGGTGGATTCTGCTGACGCCGTCGGGGGCGTTTTGGAAGTGCAGTGTCTGCACTGATCCGGCGATTCCGGTCACGCGTGTGGCTTTCCCAATCATCCACGCCGGCGCATTGTTGCCTTCCATGAGCGTTGCGTAGTTGATCTCCGGGTTCTGTGCTTCGTCGTGAAGTTTTGTGTCATCAAACCCATAGGCATACGAGAACATATGGCTCAGGCACAGCCTCTCGTCTGCGAGGTCTGCGGCCATCTCGCGGATATCGACGCCGAAGGTTTTCACCGAACTGCTGCCGGGAAGCGTTCCGTCTTTGTTCGGCGTCAGCATCTTGTCGCGCAGGTAATCCATATCAAGGGTTGCGACGGTTGTTTTCGGAAGAATCGTCTGGTAGGCAGGCCCCGGATCGCCGCGCTGATCCAGAAGAGGCGCACCGGCAGGCGGTTCAACCGCAAGCCACACCGAACGCGCAGCCAGAAGCGGGACCCGTTTCCATCCGTTGTTTGTCACATAGGCATAGCGTTTCAGAAAAACGGCATTGCAAGCGACCGTATCACCCTGATAAACACCCGCCTCGAAGGCTCTGGCGTCCTGGGCGACTGCCGGTGAGAGGACTGTGTAATAGTCCTGTGTGTATTCATCAAGGATCGTGATGCGGAATAGTTTCCGCAGGCCTTCACGCTGGCCGGGATTATCGATTTCCTGCAGCTTCATCAATCTGCCATACAGGTGGATGCTGGTCAACCGCCACTGGTCGGGTTCGCGCATCAGCTTTTCCCAGTGCCATTGGTTGCGGCTGTAAACGGTCTGTTGTTTTCCTTGTGATGCCTGATAAGCCTGCCAGTCCAGAACCTCGCACACAGCCGGTGCAATGAGGGCGAGGTCCGAGGCTTCCGCCAGATTGGCATCGTCCTTGGCTAATAGCGAGACCGTTGCTTCGGATACATTCTCCATCGCGGCAACCGGTTCAAACTGCAGCAGCGGGTCACCGTCAGCAAAGCGCAACCGCTGGCTTTCCGGGGTTACGGTTTGCGGGTTGTCGGGTTGGCTCTGTTGGGCGGCTTGCTTCATGTGAAAGAAGATCATCAGCACGACGATGAATGCGGCCACAAGGCTGATGATACGGCGCTTGGGGTTGTCCTGCGAGGGTTCCCGGTAAAGCAGAGCCATGGATTCCTTTCTTTCTGATCGCGGTAATTTCGCCCATGCATTCAGGTTAAACGAGCTGAATGCAAAAAGGTTTACTTTCTTTTGAAATTTCTATTGTTTGACCAGCTCAACTTTCGAGCGGATTGCATAGACCCGGCTAGGGGTACCGATTTCTTTGACCAGATAGATCATTGATCCGATTTCATGACCAAAAGACATCTTCATCTCTTCGCTACCGGCGTTATGTTCTTTCTCTGTGGTAAAATCCATGAGTGTCGAGTTCTGGGCAAGGAAGTTTTCGCACCAGATGGTTTCTGTTGTTGAACCTTGATAAAAAATACCGATCACCTCCAGTTTGAAGTTTGTGACCGATGGCAACAGGTTGGTCGTCTTGATTTCGAAGTGGCCTTCGTATGCATTAATTGACTTGAATGACGACGGCTTGGTCGCGATAAACTGCGTCTGCAAGCGGATATGTGAGAGTGCGGGAAAGCCGATCATGTTTGGAGCAGACGTGTCTGCCTGACACCACGGCAGCGAAACCGTGCCTGTCATAAGCAGCAGCAGGATGCTCAGCGCGCCGATCAGGATGGATCTGGATGGATTTGCTCGTTTTTTCATCTGTACTGTCTCCTGGTTCAGGTGGTTTTGTTTTACCGTTTCACACTGCATCGCGTGCGGCTGATTGTAGCAAAGAGCGCCGCTTGTGGCTAGAGGGGTTTCATAAAATCCGGCGGCGTTTGACATCTCCCGGAGTCTGCCCGAACACCTGACGGAACATCCGGCCGAAATACGCATAGTCACTGAAGCCCACCTCATGCGCAATCTGCTTCAGCGGCCGCTCGGTTGTAGTGAGATTCTCCATCGCGCGGTTGAGCCGGAACTGCAACAGCGCCGCATACGGGCTTTGTCCGAAATACTTTTTATACTGCCGTGAAAAATGATAGCGCGAAAGCCCCGCCACGTTAGCCAGATTCTCGACACTGAGAGTATGTTCAAAATACCGCTCTTCCAGTTTTCGCCGCGCACGCTGCAGCCCCTCGGGAATCGCACTGACAAGCGGAGCTGCCTGACGGCGCAACGCCATCAGAAAACGGTATGTCATCTCCGATAGGGAGAAAATATCCTGTACAGCTTCCTGTCCGCGCAAAATAAATGTGCAGAGCTGTGCCATTCGCAGAATCGGTGGCGCATCGTCCGGCATTGGATAAAAATGTCCATGCTCGCGCAAAAGTTCATGCGTATGGTAGGTGACTACATCCCCGCGCATGAGGAGAAACAAGAATTCCCACTCCTTGCCAGGAGCCACCCAGTACGATGTCGGTGACGGCGCGCTGACTAAAAAACCGGTACCAGGTAAAAGCGGTGTCTGTTTACTGTTTGCGTCTTCAAACACGCCTTCACCGGAGAGAGTATATTGAAACAGACAGAACGGATCGCGGACGTGGTTTTCTCTCCGGTAGAGATATTTTTCTGTTTCACGACTGCGTCCCAAAAGCAGCGGCATGCAGCCCGCTTTTTCAAAGCCCTGCAGATGTCCAAGCGAGCGGTTATGGTACGGCAATGCCTCAACTTCTGGAAGCACGATAATCCTATCCTTTCGCACAAAACCCGTATTGTTAGAGTATATCCGTTCCTGTACTCTGAACACAAGAGCATATTTCTCTGGGGAGTCCCCGCTGACTTTTACGTGAATGAAATACATCTATTGTTCAGACAATGATGTTCCGCGCAGATAGGCGGATTATTCAGGATAGCATTTGTTGCACCCATATTTCGCAATGAGGAGATGAAATCTGTGTGGTTAAGCTGCAGGCGTGACGAAGACATACCGGACGAAAATCAAAAAAAGGAGAATCAAATGACACTGGGGAATATGCCGGAAATAAAACTCGGAGTGGTCGGGGTGTCGCGGGATTGTTTTCCGATAGAACTGACCCGCGAGCGGTTGGGCAAGCTTGAAAAACAGTTGACCGGCGTGGATGCGCATTGCTGTTCTGTTGTGATTGAAAATGAACATGACGCTTTGGCTGCCCTTGATGAGCTGATCGAACACGGCTGCAATGCACTTGTTGTGTATCTGGGTAACTTCGGCCCGGAAGCGCCAACGACGATTTTGGTCGAACGCTTCGGCAGTCCGGCGATGGTGTGTGCGGCGGCAGAGGAAAACAAGGCGGTGCTGGCAAGTAAACGGGGGGATGCGCTGTGCGGGTTGCTCAACTTCAGCTATAATGCAAACCTTCGAAATGTGCAGGTCTATATCCCGCAATATCCGGTGGGTTTGCCGGAGGATCTGGCGTTGGAGATCAAAGATTTCGCCGCGATTGCGCGTGTCGTGATCGGCGTCAGGAATTTGAAAATCATAGCGTTCGGCCCGCGTCCGCAAGACTTCTTTTCATGCAACGCACCGATCGGGCCGTTGTACCGGCTTGGTGTCGAGGTGATGGAGAACAGCGAGTTGGATCTGTTGCAGATCTATCGCGATGCGGGTGCAAACAAGAGCGAGATCCAGTCAGTCGCTGCGGAGATGAAAAAAGAGTTGGGCAAAGGGTGCGCGTATCCGGATTTGCTGCCGAAGCTAGCGCAGTTTGAAGTGGCGCTGCAGGCGTTTATGGATCAGAATCTCGGCGCGTCTGCGTTCGGCGCGTTTGCCAATAAGTGTTGGCCGGCGTTTGAGAAAGAGTTCGGGTTTGTGCCGTGTTATGTCAATAGCCGATTTGCCGGACGCGGTGTGCCTGCTGCGTGCGAGGTCGATATTTACGGGGCGTTGAGCGAGTATATGGTGCAGACGGCAACCGACATGCCTGCGACGCTGTTGGATATCAATAACTCTGTCCCGCACGATATCCTGCCCAAGAAACCGAACCTGAAAGGAGCGACCGAGAAAGATCTGTTTATGGGTTTTCACTGCGGCAACACCTGCTCCCGTTGTATGAAAAAATGTTCGATGAAGTATCAACTCATTATGAACCGGCTGATGGAAGACGGCAAACCCGCCGATATCACGCGTGGCACGCTTGAGGGGCAGATCGCTCCAGGGCAGACGACGATGTTTCGGATGCAGTCGTCGCCAATGGGAGAGTTGGTGTCGTATCTGGCGGAGGGGCATATCCTCGATATCGATCCGTGCAGTTTCGGCAGTATCGCCGTATTTGCGATTCCCGGCTTTGCACGGTTTTACCGTCATATTCTGGTCGGAAAACATTTCCCGCACCACGGCGCGTTCGGGTTCAGGAAGGCTGGCAAGATTCTGTATGAAGCGGCGGCCATGCTGGGGATGCCTGCGGTTCACACACCCGAGCCTGACGGCGTACTGTATGACGGTGAAAATCCGTTTATGCTGAACGCCTGAGATTTCCCCTTTAGTAATAAAACCATAGCGAAGGCCTTTGTCCTGATGGACGAGGGCCTTCAGGTTTTGTATATCTGGTAATCTAACGTATTTTGTTCATTACGAGTTTTCTTGCGCGGTAATTCTTTTTTCTCTATGATGACGACGATGTTTGTGCCGGGTTTTGCGCGGTCGTTAATTGATCAGATGAATGAATAAGGTGTGAAGATGTTTACGGCACGGATTGAGTTTCGCGCTTCCGCCAATTCTGTGTGGCGGCATGAAGAGGGATGCAATAAGATCGATTGCCTTCTGTTGGCGTTATACAGAAACGGCCAGTTATCGCATGTGAGTATCCCGTCTGCTCGATTGACAAATGGCGTCGATTGTTATCTGAGTCTTCCGAAAGAAGATTCTTTGAGTCATGAGTACAATAATTTGTATGTCAACGAGGCACTCATTGTATTGAAACAAAAT
>QKHZ01000231.1 GCA_003249795.1 bacterium
GCCCGTAATCTGTAAATTGATTGGTATATGAAAAGACACCGATCCCTGGCTGCCTCAGGTTGTTCATACAATATACAGCTCTGGCACTCGACATCGCCTTCACCATCGCCGGCATCAACAGACTGGCCAGAATAGCGATAATTGAAATTACTACCAGCAACTCAACCAGCGTAAACGCCGACTGGCTTCCCAAGACGCCCTGCCGTTTGATCTTGGAATATTTTGACTGATATTCCTGAGCAAGAGCGTTTGAAGATCGTCCCTCATTTGCAGTAAACAACGAGTTGTGATTTCTTGGCATACTTTCCCCTTTTACGCCTGCAGAACCGCCTATACCGATCACCGTTTCCACACCACTTCGCATCCCCGACAACAGTGCTGCCCCTTCATTCTGTTGAAGAAGCTCTTTCTGTAACGCCAGCCGAACCGTATCCATCCACTTCCGGTTTAGAATCAGATCCGGCTTCATATCCAGCAATGTTCGATACGGGGTTGTAATCGCGAACCCGTCCTTTTGCACATATTCATCTGTCCGCAGTATTCCGTTGTGAAACACGCACCCGGGCTTATCTCCCTTATTCCGTCGAGGCGGCACCCAGAAATGAACCGGACTGCAGTCCTGAAGCGATAGCGCGTAAAAAGCGAGGGCACTGTTGTGGCTGACAATAACCTGCCGTCCGCCGAGACGTTTTGTCACCCACAAGCTCCAGCGGACAAATTCACTTTCAAGGGAGTCTGTCGAACCTGCAAGCCGGTAAAGCGCCCAGTCGACCTTCTCGGCATATCCGCATTTGACATAATAGCCAATCAGATCACGCGTATAGCCGCAGCGGTTGGCCTGCTGCGTTGTGAAATATCCGTGTTGCCGTGTCGCCAAGCGGCGGAACTCTTCATTCAACTCCATACATCCCTCAATTCATCCCCAACCTCATTAATTCAACTATATCCTACACTCATGCAATCGAAAAACACATATTACACGAGTGTAGAAATCTTACGCAACGTCCTGTAAGAAAAGGAATAAAATTGGTTCGTTGATCGTGATTCGTCTTTTTATTTCTACACTCAATCATCTTGCCGGTGAAGTGGTATGAAATGCGATCAACTTCTCCCCAACAGAAAAATCCAGACTCCTTTTCGAGCCTGGATTCTATACTTGTAAAAAATCACCGTGACGACACAGCTCAGCCCATACCAAGATCCTCAACAAAACGGTCGGTATTTTTGATTTTATCTATAGAGACATTGATGATTTCCGAGATAATCGTCTTAATTCTGATTTCGATTTCAGTCGGCAGCGGAAACTCTCCACCCATGTCCTCAGGCCCCAGCCTTGTCGACATCACCCGGGCAACATCGCCAACCGTCCCTCTCCGGATAAACCGGGTTTTCCGAAATAGCGTCCCAGGACTGGTATTCGCCTGATAGTCAATTTCACCTGCTAGGATAAAAAAAAGAAATAAGGCACACAGCATCAACCACCAAGGAATAACACCAAATATCATCAGAAGTACAGAAGCTACACCAAGCCATCGGCATATACGACTCACCCAATGCGGCGAATATTGGCGTAATAAGCCTTTTTTCGGCAGCAAGCCTTGCCATTTTCCCAAAGCATCACGCACAGTCTGAAAAAACACAGCTTCATCTTTTTCCGGCAGGATCTCTGTGATCGGGGTCGATGGACGGATTGATCGTTTCTCTTTACCGGAAACGGTGCAAAAAGCCTCGCGTAACCGGTAAAAACAAAAACTGGAATAGCACTTCGTCTTCCGGGCTTCATCCAACTGCGACTGAACAAAAGCAATCAAATCCCCCACAGTAAAGATCGTGTCAGTATCTTCAGGAATTTCGATTCCAAATGCATCTTCAACTTCGATTACCGTCTCGGCAATATCAAGCCCCATGTCATCCTCCTGATCAGCAATCTGTTCTATTTTCCATGCCTGTTTTATTTGTGCAACAAAATTCATCCACCGGCGAAACCCGACGGAGAGAAAACAGAAACAGAAAGAAAACGGGAAAGATCAGTTGCCGTTGACGATTCGGATGCGGTCGAGGATGCGTTTGCTCGGGATAAACCGTGTCAGGATAAACATCGTCGCCGCCACACCACCTGCGAACATGAACACTGCCGAGTGGCCGTGGCTCATCCACAGCATCCCGCCGAAAAACGGGATAATCATCGAGACGGCATGGTCAAGAGTCGTGCCCAGCGACAACGTGGGCGAGACGTCTTCCTTGCGGGCGGCGATCTTGGTCAGATAGGTAGCGCGCGCCATGTTGACGCCGAAAAGCATATTATCAACCACAAAACAGGCATACAGGATCCACAACGTCATTGACCGGCTCTCAAGAAGGTGGCTTGCGCCGTACCCGACGCAGACCGCGCCCAGAATCAGCGAGTCCAGCGTGAGAATCGTCTTCTCCCCCCACCGGTCAACCAGTTGCCCCAGAAACGGATGGAAAAAGATCCCGAGCGCGGACGCGACGATCCACAGCTTGGCCATGACGCTGGCCGGTTGGTCATACAGCCGTACCAGCACCCACGGGGCGAAGGTGATGAAAATCTGTTTGCGCGCGCCGAACACCAGCGCCATCGCGTAGAACAGCCAGTACTTGCGCCGCCACACAAACTTCGGCCGCTTGAGGTTGCCGCCTGCAATCCGCATCTGCCAGAAGATAATCGATCCAACAACCGCAATCGCCCCGCCGATGATAAACAGCAGCGCATAGTCCTGCCGGAAATGCTCCATCAGAATCCACACCAACCCCGCGCCGATAATCGTGGCCGCCGTGTTGACGCCGTTGATCTGCCCCAGCCGCCGCCCCTTCTGCTGCTGGTGGGCAAGCCCCAACGACAACGTCGAGCGCAGGACGATCATGATATGCGTGCCGATACTCCAGACAACGGTGCAGATCAGCAAGCCCGTCCAGTTGTGGCCCCAGAGAGCCAACCCGAACAACCCCAGTCCCGTCGACAACGTCGCCAGTGCCGCGATCTTGGTCTCCGGCAGAAAGAACAAAAGCCCTGTCATAAACACAACGGCAAAGCCGGGAAGCTCGCGCGGAAACTCGAGCATCCCTCTCTCGCGGGCGGTGATCGAAAAGGTATCGCTTAAGAAGTTGTTGAACGTGGTTTCATAGATCCCGCTCATCATCCCGAGCATGAGGATGCCAAATGTGAACAGCAGCAGGTTACTACGGCCGGAGCGGTATTGGGAGTCGTTCAAGTCAGAAGACGGAAGATCAGACGGTGAGGAAGGCATATCTCTTTCAGTGCGAAGCAACGCACCCTCTCAGGCACACCGGCAGGCGATACCCGCAGGCGGTTCAACCATTGATGAAGACAAAAAAAGCAAACCGCTTGCGTTCCGTTCGTCATCGATGGGCAAATCGTAAGTCATCGGCAGACCAGAGTCAATAGCATTCGGCATTCAAAAAAACAGAGCCAACCCTGAAGGCTGGCTCTGCATCGTCGGTAAATCAAAATGAAACGCTGTGGCTACGCTACGCCGTCTTGACCATTTGCGAGGCCACAGGCGTTGTAAAATCCGCCTCCAACGTGGTCTCCGCGCGCGGGTGCGCATTTTCATATGCTTCCTGAACTTCAGAAGCGGTAATATGGGTATAGATCTGTGTCGTCGAGATATTTTCATGACCCAGCAACTCCTGCACAACACGCAGGTCGGCACCGCGCTGCAAAAGGTGGGTCGCAAAGGAGTGGCGCAACGTGTGCGGCGTGACTTCGTGCGACAGACCGGCAAGGGTGACATACTCGGCCAGCATCCGGCGGATACTGCGGGTCGTCAGACGCTGCCCGCGCAGGTTCAGAAACAGGGCTTTGGCATCAAAACGGCTGCGGTCGGGATGAAGACGTTTCATATCCATATATAACCGGATCGCAGCAACCGCATAGGAACCAATCGGGTTGACGCGCTCTTTCTTGCCTTTACCACGCATGCGGATAATCTGACGCGCGAGGTCAACGTCTTCGTGATTCAGGCCGACAAGTTCAAACGTACGCATCCCGGCACTGTACAGAAGTTCAAGAATTGCCTTGTCACGCGCTCCGGCAAAACCGGTTGCGTCTGGCGTGGCAAGAAGCGATTCGACCTGCTCAATCGTCAGGAATGTCGGCAGTTTTTTATCAATTTTCGGGGTATGGATCATCAGCGCAGGATTCTGGCTGACAATACTGCGCTTCATCAGGAATTTGTAAAAACTGCGTAAGGCAGCGATTTTACGCGCCGAGGTCTGTCGGCTGATATTGCGCTCGTCCATCCAAGCCAGAAAGCTTCGGATCGTCTGGTGGCTGACGGTGCAGGGAAAGTCCGACTCCTGCCCCTGTTCGACAAGGAAGGAGTAAAACTGCGCCAGATCAACGCCGTAACTTCGCACAGTGTGCTCGGACATATTGCGCTCAATCTGCAGATAGTGCAGAAACGCATTCAGGTGCTCGTTTTGTACGCCGCTCAATGTAGACACGCAAATCCCCTCTCGCCATGTCGGTCGTTTTCGCCAAAATACGAAACGATCCGAGGTGAACACACGGATACATTCATCCGAAACTCTTTTGTGTTATCGGCCGGTAGGGTTATCGGTCTTTATTAAAAATGGAGAAGAATTTATACGGTAATGTCAAGATGTCCGTTGGAGGACTGGTTTTGCGGGGGAATTTCTTCGTCAAGATCTTCGTCTTCAGCCTCGGATTCAGCCTTTTTGCGACGCTGTTGTTCCTGTTGCTGCTGGTTTTGCTGCTCCTGGCGGATCGCCGTTTCTTCGGTTTCGGCGATTTCGATCACAACTTCATCGGCAAGGCGCGCCTGTTCCTGCTGGTAAGTGGCTGCCGTTGCGTCCTGCGCACGGGCATTATCCGAGGGATGCGACTGGAACTGCTGAACCAGCTGCGACTTGATCAGGCTTTCCTGAATATTCTGCATATTCATGGCCGCACCTCATAGCCGTGAATAAACCGGGCAACCCATTTGCCGCGGTCACACTTATAGAAACGGTATTGCACACAAAAACTTTACACATATCCTGAAGCAACTTTTTCAACGCATACCTCTATTTCAAATATTAACACACAAATAAAACTTGGCAACATTATTTGGCCACGCGCGCCGGTCCTGTCACTGTGCCCTTTTCAAACTTCTCTCGCAGGAAGTCCAGTGTCTGAGAGTGGATCTGACACACGCGGCTTTCGGAAAGCCCCAAAATCCGGCCAATTTCCTGCAGAGTCAGATTATCGAAATAATACATAACCAGCACGTGCTTTTCCTTATCGGAAAGCCCGCGGATGGCGACTTCCTTGATCTCCGCACGCTCAAGCTCGGACAGAGGGTCAAGCGCACCACGATCTGCAAGCATCTCGATCTGACCCATCTCGTGGTCATCGTCCTCGTCCCACTTGCGGTCAAGCGAAACCATACTCTTGACCTGCGTCTCACGCAAGAGAGCTTCATACTGTTCGCGGTCAAGCTCCATCGCTTCAGCCAGCTCTTCGTCTGTCGGCCGGCGCCCGAGAAGCGCTTCAAGATCCTCGCGGCAACGGTCAAGCTGATTGGCACGCGAACGCACCAGACGCGGCGCCCAGTCCAGACGGCGCAACTCATCAAGAATCGACCCGGAAACACGTGTGCAGCAATAGGTCGAGAACTTGATGCCGCGCTCAGGCTCAAACTTGTTGATCGCGTCGATCAGACCAAGGGTTCCTGCACCAATGAGGTCATTGATATCAATGAAACTCGGCAGCTTGTTGGCCATACGCTCGGCGGTCTGATAGACCAGCGGCATGTAATACTCGATCAGCGTATCGCGCTGTTCCTGCCCGCGTGCCTCGACATATTCTTCCCACACGCGATCAACCTGCGCTTCGGTCAGTTCTGATCCCGGTCCGTAATACTCACGACAACGCCCCATACGTCATCTCCTTCAGCTGAATTTCCTCTTTCGCTCTACCCGGCCAGTCCATGGAACATTCCATAGATCACGCCTCTCTATCCGGTACGCAACAACCTGCTACGTACCTCTTTTTTCATGCGGCCTTTCTCAAAACCGCCTGCCCCCTATGCTTCAGTCGCCTCTTCCTCACCCAGTATCGTGATTCCACTGTCTGCAGCGCCATCCTCTGCGGCCAGTGCCTGATCGGCAGGCGTCGAATACCGGAGTTTTGCGCGGTAGCGCTCTTCCTCTTCTTTTGTCCGCTGTTCATCAAGTACTTCATGAATCAGCGCCACACCAACTTTCGCTATCATTAGACCGTAGATAAAAATGAAAATAATAACAACGACCCCATAACCACACAGGTATTTAATATCCATCACCGGAAGCCGGAACGACATTCTCAGCAACCATGTCCCTGCAAGAACAACAAACGCCAACATCGCAAGAAATCCGGCCATTTTGTTTTCGATCATAGACTAGGCCCTCACGTTGCAGCCGGACACGTTCCGGCATGTCCGATCCGGTCCATCCCCGCCACTAAACGCGCAAGCAACTCCTGATCCGAAAGCCGGATCGTCGTTGCCATCTCCTGACCGGTGGTGATATAACTAAGTTCGGCCTGCACACGGTTTGCCACATTCAAAATCAATCCGTAACTTGCCGCTTCGTCGAGTTTGCTCAGCACAACACGATCGTAGCCGACAGCCTTGAACTTCTCCGTTGCTTCCTTTGCAAACCGGTCGGAACTCTCTCCGCTCAGTACCAGATGCGTTTCATCCGGCCGAACGATTTTCAAAAAAGCCGACAGATTTTGCATCCCCTCTTCATCACGAGGCGCACGCCCCGCGGTGTCGATCAGAATCAGATCCATCTCACCAAGACGCGCGATCATGTCACCCACGCGCTCGGGATTATCAATCGTGTACAGCGGAACGCCCAGCACCTGCGCCATGCTACGAAGCTGCGCCTCCGCTCCCGGACGGTGCAGGTCTTCCGACAACAGCGCCACCCGCCGGTTCTGCCGCAGTTTGAATTCAAACGCAAGCTTGACGATCGTCGTGGTTTTTCCGACACCGGTCGGACCAACCAGCGTGACAATCGTCGGGCCGTTGGGTTTCAGCTTGATCGGCCCGCTCGTGTGAATCACACGGCCGATGGCCTCGCACAACGCCTGCCGCACGGCATCCTCGCCAAGTTGTTCCACCCCGGGCATCTTCTGTTGGATCTGCTCAACCAGTTGACGCGCCAGATCAGACGCCACATCGTTTGCAACAAGGCGGTGGTACAAATCCAGCAGCCTCTCGCCGACAGCCGGAGCGCCGCCGCGCGCCTGTGTCGACATCAGCCGCAGGATCTCACTACGCACACTCTGCAGCATCGCCTCGGCACCGAGTCCGCCGGAACCTCCAAGCTCCACTGCACCTCCACCGGAAAGCTTCGAAAATGCAGACGACATTGCAGACATGCCGGAAGCACCAGAAGCCATCCCACCCGTCTGCGAGCTGAAAGTATCAGCGTCAGGACGATAAGGAGTCTGTTGCTGAGTCGGCGCGCAATTGTGATTCTCAGGCCCAACGGCAACCGACTGCATGACATCTTCTTCATCGCTTTCCGGAACCACACGCATCATCGGCGGCTCATTTTCCGGATACCCCATTTCGTCATCATTCGTGGCAACCGTCGGCGCGTAGGCCTTGGCTAACGCGCTATTACGACGGCGGCCGGACTCACGCGAAGACGGCTGTTGTGCCGAAAGCGCCTCGGTCGACGCGATAATCTCAACCATTTCCTCACCGCCCAGCAAGCC
>QKHZ01000210.1 GCA_003249795.1 bacterium
CCATCTGGTCGAGAACGCCTTCTTGCGCCTGAAGGAGTGGCGGGGGATCGCTACGCGTTATGCCAAGAGGATGCGATCCTATCTGGTTGCCGTACAGATTCGCTGTATTTTCTGTTGGCTCAAGATTTCGTGACGACACGCTCTCGGTTGATGGGAAGGATTTTTCTGTGACCGCGACTGTTGTTGTGCGCGAAAGATAAAGACTATCGTGCAAGCGGCGGTGTGACGGCGGCAGGGGCGGAATAGATACGGTACAGGTCAGGGCTTTGCTGGATGGCTTTGATTTCTTCCTCTGGGATATCGTTCCACAATTCGGTTTCATCGACTGTGTTCACGTCTGCAGAATAATGGTCTTCCATCATCGGGCTTCGCAGCCAGCAGACTGATTTGTCCTGAAGAATAAATCCTGTCAGCCAACTTAGGTTATATTCGGATAAGCTGGGAGCCAGGTTCGCAATGGCTCTCCCGTTCGGGACGGGAAGTGTGAGTTTTTCCTGTTCCGAAAACGCGTTCGTAAACATTTGGTTTAACCGGAAAATTTCTTCTTTTCTTTTTTGTGATTGCCTGATGTGGTATCCGCGTCCGCTAAGGATAGCGCTGGCGCCGTGTGAGCCCGCTACGTTAGTCGACCATTGGCTTATCAGGAAGCACGCAAGTAGCGCTGCTACGAGTTGACCTTTGACTGCCGTGCCGAGATTCGTTTGGTGGGGGCGTTTGAACAGACATTCAATCAGCAATCCGAGAATGAATGCAAACCATGCATATAATAGCCCCGTGTATTTGACCTGCCAGAACATCCGGATATCGCCAAAGCCACGTCCCAATACGTTCATTAGAGAAATACCGAACAGCGTGATAACGGCACCGGCCAGTATCCTGCGCTGAAGTGGCTTCGCGAATCTCAGTCCAAATCCAAGAAGGATGATAAATCCTGCCGGAAGAACCGAGACGATTATCCAAAGCAGACCAAAGCGTTCGAGATAGCTGCCGAATGCGCCGCAGAGTGTTGGTAGTAGAATCCCGCCTCCAAGGAGTGTCCAAAGAGTTGCTGGGATTTGTGCGATCGCAAGGGATTCTTCCGATCCGCTTAAAAAAGAAGCTGTACCTGTGCTAGTGATGATGCCGAGATTGACGAACGAGGCAATCACAAAAATGGTTGCCGTAAGTCCGAGTATCAGCAATGTCTGCGGTGCATGCTTTGGATTGATGGGGGATATTTTGTGAAATGACAGGCAAAGGTGAAGAGCAAATAATCCGCACGGGATGTACAGCCCCGCCAGATTGATTAGGCTGCCCGCAAGAGCGATAACTGTCATTGTGTACAGATGAATGCGGCGGTGGGACAAATGCCAGTCAATCAGTGCGGTTGCGGATAGAAACGCTGCGATTGTATTAAAAAGATATTGGCTGAGCATATAGTAGCCTGTGGTCAACTCTCCCCACGCGCTCCAGCCGGTAAACAGGACAAGAAACGCAAGCAGTGTGATCCTGCTGACTCCGCAGCGTTGCAGGAGGCGGAGTCCGGTGAATGTGCATATGCTCATGAGGGTAAGCAGGGCGATGTTGTAGGCGGTTGGGTGTACCCCGAAGATATGGATCATTAGCCAAGTGAGGGGCCGCAGCAGAAGCTGGGGGCTGTCATTGTGCAGCCGCGTCAGGTTTTGCCAGAAGGGGATTGTTTGTGCATCCCTGATCAGGATAAAATCGTCAATTTTGAAGAAACCGCTGACAAGCGTTTTGCGGTCCATCCAGATGCATAGCCCTGTGCAAAGAGCAAACCAGCCAGAGGAACAGCCTGCTGTGTCAAGTAGCCAGCTTCGCCAATCTGACCAGCGTTTTCCTAGAATCAGGATGGCGAAAGCCGCTAAGATTCCTACTCCGCAAGCGATACGCAATAGGTGAATAAACCACGAAAGTGAGAACCAACTCGCAAGAATCGTCGCAATTTTACCGCCGCCAAATGTTAGGCCGGAGCGTATGTTTTCGGAAGATAGGAAAGACAGAAATCCAAAGCAACAGGATAGGGCAAATAGGCAGAGAGGAATCAGATAAATGATCCGAGCCGCTTTTGCTTCTGATGCTGCTGCCTGTTTGTCGGAGTCACCTGAAGGCGGTGAGGACTGAATGCGCTCAGATGAAACCGTTTCGCTCGGTTGACTCATGATCTCCCCGTTATCGGTAAGAATAGCAGGTGCCGCGTGTAGCGTAAAACAATGTATGGCTGAATAAGTGAAATGTCGCACCTATCTATCAGTCATCTTGTGGATTTTTTTTACTAAGTCAAGTAATTGCGTGGATTTATGATCTAATGTACAATGCCGTAAAGAGGAGTTGTATGGCGGTTTTGAGGCAGCAGATATCGTGGGGGGTGGCCGCATCGGTTGTTTCGACCGTTGTGCAGGTTGTGCTTGCGCCGGTCTTGCTCGCATACTTGGGCAGTGACGGTTATGGCGTTTGGAGTGTTCTGTCTGTTTTGTTGCTTGCGGGACCATTTTGCGAGCAGGGGCTGGGGGATGCGCTGATCCAATTTGTTGCCCGGAGCCGTGCGCAGGAGGATCATTGTGCAGAGTCTGAATATATCAGTACGGCGATGGCTCTTGCAATAGGGGTTTCGGTTTTGCTGGCCGGTGCGGTTTGGCTATTGCGCGCACTGTTGGTGTCGTTGCTTTGTGGCTCAGGCTATGTCTTTATTAATGATGAAGAAGTTGCAAGGAAGCTGACAGAGATCGGCTTCGGAAGTGTCGACTCCCTGATGCTTCTTGCGGGGATGCTGGGACTGTTGCTGATCCCGCATTTGCTGTGGAGTGTCGCTGCGGCTGCTGTGATCGGAATCGGGAAGATTGAATGCCGGCATAAGGCTTTTATTATTGCTCGTCTGAGTCAGTTGGTTGTGACTATCGTTTTACTTTGTTCAGGGGTCGGGATATGGTCGCTTTGGGGGGCACAGGCGGTCTTTCATCTTGTGTTTTTCTGTGGGCTGCTTTTTGTCCTTACCCGAAATCAATGTGTATGGTTTGGCGTGAGAAATATTCGAGTGCAGCGGATTAAGGAACTTATGATTCCGGCTGGAGGGTTGTTGGCGACTCGTCTGGTGCAGATGTGCGTGGAACCGCTATTGCGTATTATGATCGGTCGGATTGTCGGGATGTCATCTGTTGCGTGGTATGACGTGGCGATGAAAATGCTGCGTGCGGTGCAGTCGGTTTTCGCGACCGCGCTCAAGGTTATAATCCCTAGAGCAGCAACTGCGGATATTCAAATGACTCCCGCCATGATCAGTACGGCACAACGCCGATATCACTTATGGGTATTTGCTATCGGAGGTGTTTGTTTGTGGTCGATTTCATTTTTTTCTGAGCCACTAATGAAGCTGTGGCTTGGAGATAGTTATGATGAGATGATGCCGGTTGCTGTATGGCTGTTAATGCTGCCGATGTTTATCAACTTATCATGCTTTCCTGATTACTATGCACTCATCGGCGCCGGACAAATCCGTTCCGTGTTTTGCGCGACGCTGTGTGGGGCCGTAGTCATGGTTGGCTGCTGGCTGATGTTTATGTATATTTCTTCGTTGAACTTCGGCATGCTGATTGGCGGATATGGCATTGGGGTTGTTTTTAATGCGTTGGGGATGCGGCTTGGATTTTGTCTGTATTGCAGATCATGCGAGAGAAAAGAGGCACATTCCTCGACGTGTGAATGTAAACAAGATTATGCTGGAGATGAACGGAGTACTGCGGAGTCATCTTCATGAGGGAAGAAGAGTGCGTTGGCAAAGAAAAGTCTCAAGCTACGCAGATGACTCTAGGAGAATGGGTGGTGCTGGTAGCAGGTGCTTTGATGAGGCTGCAGGATTCGGTCAATGGAGCGATGCCAGCTGGACATAACGGTCCATACCATGATCCGGAAACGCCTGTAAGAAATACTGCCAACTCCTTGCGGGCGTTTATCCTCGCGTGGAGAGTTGACGATAAATGTGAATTCTATGGTGCGGCAAAAGCATGTGCTGATTATTTGACAGGCGCTTCTGCGCCGAAGGACGGGGCGGTTTGGATTCATCGTGCTCGCGCCGGAAAAGATGCGGTAAATGGACTAATCGGTTCTGCGTGGGTGCTTGGCGCATTAACGGATGCTGCACGTTTTCTGGAAGATACTGAAGCCATTCAGCAGGCTTGTGACTTGATCTGTGAACATGAATTTGATCAGAAAGAAGCCCTTTGGCTTACGGCCAATCCGGAAGCACAAAAGGATAAAAACGAGATTGACTGGACGCTGAATCATCAGCTTTGGTTTGCTGCAGAAGTTGTTCGATTTTGCCGGTATGTTAGAGAAACATCACAAATGGTCTCCGCAATGATTGATTGTGGGACGATTCTCTCAGAGGTCGAAATGTTTTTGGAAAAATTGCCAAACAGGATTTGCTTGGATACGGACGGATGTATTCGGCAGGCGATGTGGGGGGGAGGCTCCTCTGCAGTCAGGCGAGGGCTGCGCTATTGCATTCGTCCTGGCCGTTTGATATATGAGAGGCAACGGGCTGCGGCTTATCATGCTTTTAATCTGCATGCTTTTGCACGTTTGCGCATGCATTTTCCCAATCACGTAGTTTGGCAGGATGCTGTGTTTGTACGTGCGCATTCATTTATAAACAGCAAACGATTTCATGACGCGATACGATTGTGCCCATTTGGAATGGGATATAATCCTGTGGGGTTTGAAATGGCGACATATTACGGATTGAACAGTTCAAATGGTGCAGATTTAAGTGATTCAAATGCTCGAATATGCGATGTAGTTAAAATGCAACTCTCGCATACATGGGATCCTGAAAAATGTCTTCTGGCGAGCAATACGGATGATCCCGTGACGCTAAGTTGTCGTGTTGCTGAGTTGGCTGATGCACCGGAGTTGATTTTGCATACGCCTGTGGAGGTGCCATTGTCGTGAGTGTTCTGATCCCTGCGCAAATACAGAATCACGATGTTGATCGCGAGCGAGAATCGTTGGCTGTCAGGTTACTGTTGCCGGTCGTTTCATGCTTGCTGACCGTTACTGTGGCAGCCAATGCTCTGGCATGTTATGGCGTTGAAATTGCAGGGATGACTTGGACGCCGGACAGGTTGGCTGCGATAATTCTTCTGCCTGCAACTGTGCTGTTCAGCTTATTTACACTGCGAAAAAGTTTGTTCTCATGGCTTTGTGCCACTTGCTTACTCGTTTCTGTTATGCCTGCATATCTGTTAAATGCTACCGACAAGGATCTGTTCTGGAAGTACCTGCCGCATACTGCGTATTGTTATATGTTATTTGTTCCTGTGTTTATTCTATGGAAAAAAACGCGACCATTTGGGGGTGGAAAAATGCGTGCGTGGCGGATTGCAGCCGTCTTGCTCGAGTTGATGGCGGCGTATTCGTTGTATGCGATTTATGTGTCGGGTGAAACGATTACTGATGTGCCTTTTAGATCGTGGATTCCTTTTGAGCTATCTGATCCATCTATGCATTATGAAACCGTATCACTGTCCAGTAACAGAATCTTTCTGCCTTTCAGTACGCCACCGGCGCTTGGTATGGTCGCAGGTTTTTTTGCATTGTACTTTGTCATGGCTTATGTGAATGCAGGGAAAAAGTGTGATTTGTTTCATTCTCTGGCGATGGGTTCTGTGTGTTTGTTGACGATTTCACGTAGTGGAATTTTTGCTACGTGTGTCGGTATGTTGGTTCTGATTTGGTTTGGCATGAAGATGCCGGACCAGTGTCGAAAACGATTATATCGGTTGTCCCGGTGGGCAATGGTGTTGATGTTGTCGGGAAGCATCTCGTTCGGGGGCGCGTTGTTTGCTGATAAAGAATTCGGACGGTTATTTGACGGAATGGATTCAGAGAACAATATCGCACACTGGCAGGTTCGAGTGATTGGTCTGCAGACCTATCTTGATGGGGATTTTACAAGCCAGCTTGTCGGTGTGGGCCTTGGTGACTACAGGCGCGCAACCCGCCATGCAAGCGCTGCGCATATGAGTTTTCTGACGATTCTGGTTGAACGAGGGATCTTCGGTTTCTTATTGGCGAATGCCTTAATGCTATTGCTTCCTGTGATTTGGTTGCGGCGTGTTTGGCTGTACAGAAGGTTGCTCCCGTATGAAGTTGCCTGCGCGGCGATCAGTATTCAGATTTTTATTGCCAATCTTTTGTACGAGTTGCATCAACTCGCGTTTTTATGGATCATGCTGGGGTGGATTGCTTCTGCGACGTGGGCAGAATGTAATGACGGGAAACAATCCTCCTTTGAAGAGGGGGGATCGTGAGTACGACGCCTTCTGTCAGTGTGATTGTTCCGGTTCGAAATGGTGCGGCATTTGTACCTGCATTTTGTGCGGCAATGCAAAAACAGGATTGCCCTGATTTTGAATTGATCGTTGTTGATAATGGATCAACGGATCAGACTCTTCTGTTATTAAGGAACCAACTCTCCTTGCGTATCAGAATTATTGAGTGGGCTGAAGCGGCGTCTTCCTATGGTGCGCGAAACGCCGGTGTACAGTCTGCCAATGCTGAGATCCTTGCTTTCACAGACATCGATTGCCTACCGAGTTCAGATTGGATTAGTGCAATTATCGCGAATCGAAAACGGTTGGAGCAGAATCAGATATTAGCAGGTGAAATTTTCTTATTTACGCCAAGTGGTATTGAGTGTCGTTTTGATGAGCTTGCCTCAATTTCCGAATGCGCGGAAATTCAACGTGGGATATGGACTCCGGTCTCAGCGTATGACCGGCGTGTTCATCTGGATCAAAAAAAATACGTACAGTGCGCTGTTGCTGCAACTGCAAATTTGATAATGTCACGACAGCTTTTTTTACAATGCGGTGGATTTAGATCTGCTGTTTCAGGAGAGGATCATAGGTTTTGTCAACGCGCGCCTAAACAAGGGGGGATTGTCGTGTATGATGAATCTCTTCTGGTTTTTCATCCGTTACGAACATCAATATGCAATCTGCTTAGAAAAGAATGGCGGATCGGAAAAGGAAAAGGTCAGGAGTTTGCATCGTCTTCCGTGTGCCGTTTTGTTTTTGGGGTTACGAAAACTTTTCTGGCACTCCTTCTTCAACCAATGCAGTTGCGGATTATATTGCATGAATTTATTGCTGGTCGGTTGAAGTATGTTCAAGTGATGGCGCTTGCGGTTGTTGCTGTTCAATGCGGGTTTGTGGGGCGGTGCTCGGTGTTGGTCAATGCTGTGATTTTTTTTGTTTGTGGTGAGAAAAATGACTGACTCTGAAAAACGCGTTTTGATCATCTTGCCGACCCCGAGTTTCTTTTCGCAGTGTAGCGGTACTGGCGGGCATGTGTCTCATATTCGCGGGATTCATGATGCACTGCTTCATGTCGGTATTGTGTGCGATTTTGTTGTTTCTGAGAATGTGCCGTTTCCGGTTTCTGGTGACATTTATATTGTGCCCGCCACATTCAGGTTAGTATGGCATAATCGTGTCGCGCAAAAAGCGTTGACACTTGCAGCGCAGAAAGACTATTTGTTTCTTTCTATCCGTCATGCCTTCTGTTTTTCAATTTGGGTGGCGATATTAAAAAAGAAACTCAATGCCGCGATC
>QKHZ01000189.1 GCA_003249795.1 bacterium
GAAAGCCCCCTCTCTTTTCACCGCGGATTGTAGAACCTATACACGACCTTGGCTATGGGATGTTGTATTCGGAACAGCGAATAACCGTAGGTTCGTATCAACAGCACGGGATACATTAACCTTGAAAAAAAATAACCAATGTGCTATTGTATTCGCTTGTAAACTCTTATTGTTGTTCCGGGCAATTAAAACGACATAAATACATTGATAACAACAAACATATTCCTCTTCATAAAATGAGGCATACACATGGTTGCTGATAAAAATGAGTCATCTCAGAATATTGGAATTAACACTTTGGGGCGACTTGTCGTACGAACAGGTGCTGCAACATTTGAACAAGTGTCAGAATGTATTGAGATCCAGAAAAGCCGCGAGGCATCAGGCATTAGCTCACGGCTGGGCGATATTCTTGTAGAAAAAGGATATCTGTCCGAAGACCGACTTCAAGTCCTGCTGACATCACAGAAAAAACTTGCACGCACCAACTGGGCGGATGATAAAGCGACAGGAACATTCGGCGCATACGACCTGTTGGGAACGCTGGGTATGTTTGAAGACTGCGACACGTTCAAGGCACGCCATCGCGAAACCGGCAACGTTGTTCTTCTACGCGTCATGCAGCCGGAAATTATGCAAAGCGAAGGGCCTTCGCGCGACATGCAGCATCATGTTAAAAACGCGCTGCTTCTGCGTCATCCGAATATTGCACGCATTTTTTCTTCAGGACGCGAGGCGGGACGTAGTTATTATGCATTGGAATACACGGATGGCGTGAGTTTGCGCCACGTGATCAGCCAGTACGCGCCTCTTGCGTGCGGGTTAGCGGCGGCAATTGCATTTGAAACAGCAACGGCTCTTAACTTTGCGCATCAGCGCCATGTCTGCCATCAGGAACTTCGTCCGTCCAATATTCTTCTGACTGCTGCTGGCCATGTCATGGTCATCGGGATGGGATTGGCGCGCGAACCGGTTCGTAGTATGGAAAGCTTGATCCGGTCGGCCGGGCGCATGCCGCTTTACATCGCACCCGAGCAGGCTGACGGGCTTGAGAATCCTGATCCGCGAAGTGACTTATTCAGCCTGGGAGCGATTCTTTTTCACATGCTTGCGGGAAAACCGCCGTTTGAGGGAGATGCGGTGGGAGATATTCTGCTGGCGATGGAGACGGGCAAATCACCAACGCTTCCGGCGACGGTCAAGGAGCAGAATTCTGAACTTGCCACACTAACTGAAAAACTGTTGGCATATGATCCTGCAGAGCGCTTCCCCGATACTGCAAGTCTTGTTGATGCCCTTGGCGCATTGCCGCGTGAGCCGATCCGTTTGCCCGATTGACTTGCGACTTCATAAGTTAACGAATAAAAAATTTCTCTATTTCTGCAACAAACCGGCTGTGTTCATGCTCATCATGAACCAAGCTGGAAAAAACATCCCGACACTCGCCCTCCGGAAGTGCATCAGCCATTTGCTGATATAAAGAGGCCATTTGGTTTTCCATCATTCGGATCTGCCGGAAATATTCCCTGAAATCTGCGTCAGTAAACATCGACGTCCCCTGTCTGTACGCGAAATAACAGATTTTCCAGAATCGCTTTGTGTTTTTTATTTTCTGCGACAAGATGGCCGATTCCCTGTCGGAGTTTTTCGATCTTCTCAGGCTCCAGACTGCTGCGCTCAACGATCGCGTCGAGATGCGCGAGATATACACTTGTCGCGCTTTCTTCAGTACGGATGCCTTCATTGATTTTCTGAAGTAATTCGTCTTTGGTCATACGACAGATTCCTTTGATGCGTTTGTATCTTCATGATTGAAATAAAGAATACAGGAGAGAAGCAGGAAAAAGCAGAACGCCCAGAATGTATTGACCGCGATTGCGCCAAACGGATCGCGTTCGTAATACAACCGCATCAGTCCCCACACAAATCCTGAAAACTGTAACAATGCCAGCCCCACCTGTGGCC
>QKHZ01000182.1 GCA_003249795.1 bacterium
CCGGAACCACATCTGGGACGGTTTTATCAGCGACTTGTGGACTCGGCGCGCGCCGGTGCATGCGTTTATCATTGTAGCTACGCGCTGGCACGAAGACGATCTGGCCGGCCGGATTATTCAAGAGCATGAGAAGAATCCGAACTTTCCCAAGTTCAACGTTTTGCGGTTTGCCGCCCAAGCGGAAGACGGAAGCTACCTGTTTCCGGAACGCTTTTCACCAGAATACTACGAGTCGCAGAAGGCGCTGGGCTCTTATGCCTGGCAGAGCCTGTACCAGAATGACCCGTCGCCGCGTACGGGAAACCTGCTGCGTGCGGATCGGGTCAATTTTGTCTCTGAATCAGAGATCCCGAAAGGGCTGGAGTGGCGCCGGGGGTGGGACTTGGCCAGCACTGCCAAAGAGCGCATGAAGGACGACCCGGACTACACCGTTGGAACCCTTGCGGCATTTGACAGCAAAATGCGTCGGCTGTATGTGCGTGACGTTGTGCGCGGGCAGTGGTCGACGCTCAAGCGCGACTACCGGATGACGCAAACTGCAAAGATCGATGCGGGGCGGGGTTGCTTTCGCGCCAACATTGAAGCCGTTGCCGGGTATGTGGACACCTTAAACCGCGTGAAGGCCACTCTTCGCGGGATCACAACAGTCCGCAAGGTGACACCGGAATCAGACAAGGTGTCGCGAGCAAGCGTGCTGGAACCCATTTTTGAGATCGGGGATGTGTATGCTCTTAAAGCGTTTTGGAATGAAGAGTGGCAAAAAGAGTTTTTGGCGTTTCCGGGGGGAAAGCACGACGACCAGGTTGATAGCCTGGTGATTGCTGTAAGCGATCAGATCTTGCGCGCCAACCGTGGCTTTTGTATTGCCTGACCTGGGGGGGGATCGATGGGATTGTATCACTGGATGGCCAATGTCGGTTTGAACGGGCTACGCCGCAAGGCGGAAGCTACCGGACGATCGGGACCGCTAAACGCAAGCTGGGAAGTGGT
The DNA here is from genome assembly GCA_003249795.1 of bacterium. Lineage (GTDB taxonomy): Bacteria > Planctomycetota > SZUA-567 > SZUA-567 > SZUA-567 > SZUA-567. The sequence continues at coordinate 991 of QKHZ01000182.1, forward strand.
CATGGGGCAACGCAGTCGGCTGAAGGATTCTGATCGCTGGCCGGAGCTGACCGACGCGCAAAGACTGGAAGCGTATTGTGTTCATGCGATCGTGTACGCTTGCGTCCGGCTTATCTGTGACAGCTATCATACCGCTTCACTTGAAATCGGAACATGGAAGGACAAGAGCTTCAAGCCGCTCAAGTCTCACCCTGTGCTTGACCTGCTGTACAACCCGAATCCCCATATGAGCTATGCCGAGTTTATGGAAATGCACATCATGAACCTGCTGCTAGCGGGAAAGGGTTTTATCTGGGAGTACCGCAACCGGTTGGGTGTTGTGACTGAAATCTGGCCGGTTCCAAGCCACTGGGTCAGGATCGCTCCTCGGGGTGCGCACGGTGAAAGCCGCTGTAAAGCGAAGAAAGCCGAACACCGGTTTATTTCACACTACGAAGTATTGCCTGCCGGCGCAAAGAAGCCGCTGATTGTCCCGACCAAAGACATGACCTATGTCCGGATGCCTGACCCAACGAACTATCTTGACGGGTTGGGCCCACTACAAGCGGCGTGGCGTAACCTGCGAATGGATCTGGATCGGGAAAATTATCTAGGCGACATGCTGGATAACTTGCAGGTGCCGGGGCTGATTGTCCGGCAGGAAGAAGAGTTTTCGCCTCAGGAGCGGGAGGCCGTACGCACGGCACTTGAAAAAAATATCGGTGGGCGGAATCGCGGCAAGCCACTGCTGTTGTGGGGAAAGAATACCGGTGTGGATGCGGTGGCACCGTTAGCGGATTTGGATTGGCCCGGGTTATCCGCGATGGCTGAAAGCCATATTTGTGCGGCGTTTGGTGTGCCGCCGCTTCTTGTGCATGCCCGTGTTGCGCAGGAAAACAGTCCGCTTTCCAGTCCGAACCTTGAGGCGGCCGAACAATTATTCTTCCGCACGACCATGACCAGCCTGTGGATGCGAAGCGCAGCAGCTCTGACTCGTGGGCTTGTCCATAACGAGGGGTATGACACAAACCTTGAGCTGAGGCATGACCTGAGCGAAATCAAGGCGCTTCAGGAAGACCTCACAAAGACAGTCACTGTCGTTGACCTTGGTGTCAGAAGCGGCGTGATGAAGATTAACGAAGGGCGTGAGAGGTTGGGGCTTGAACCTGATCCGGAGCTTGACGGGATGTATTTGATTCCGGTCGGCATGACCCACTTTAAGCCCGGAGAGGAAGAAGAGAAGCCGGATGCGGATGAGTCTCAGGGGTGGAATGACGACGAAGACTTAGAAGACGGTGACGATGAAGAAGCGGATCTCGATGGCGAGTCCGATGATGATGATTCAGAAGAAGATGAAGGGTAATAAGATGAAAATGATCGTGATGCTTTGTGTGATTGGTATGGTCTCGTTGGCTGTTGGCTGTACGTATACAGACAACTATAAGGCCGCAACGGCGCGGACAGCCGCTGATATTGCAATGACAGTCTCGGCAGAAGAGGCGGATCTTCCGCAGGCGACAGTGGATCAGATTTCCAGTTATGCCGGAACTGTCGAAACGTATCTGTCTGGTAATGAAATTGCCACGTTGACCAATGCGGAGCTGAAAGCGGCAATCCTTGAAAAGATTCCGGATGATTACGAGACGTACTTCTCGCGACTGCTTGGCAAGTTGGATGATGACGACGATACCGTAATTGATTCGGAGACGTTGCGGGTTTTGATCAATGTGGCGGCGGGAATTAAAAATGGTGGTGCTTATTTTATTGCTGAGGATGAAACCGGTTCCAACATCGAAACGGAGTAAGTGTGATGTGGGGAAAATTTAAGATTTTTTGTGATCTACTAATGCGGAGGCTTTACTGATGAACACGATTGAATTGATGAAGACAAGGTTGATGGCGTTCTTGATGGTTGCTGTGTGCGGTGTTGCCGGAGGTGGTTGCGCGCTGTTTTCCTCTGATGCGAACTCGAATACGGCAGATAACGTCGAGGATATCTCCAACGATATTTCGGAGATCACCGAGCAGACGGAAACGGCGTTGACGAAGCTGTCGGCGTATATTACTGACGCGATTGACGGCGTGATTGAGGTCGATACGGAGACGCTGGAGAAACTGCAAAGCGTTTCTGAAAAGATAGCGGACATTTCAAGCGGCCTTGCTTCGGTTGGTGCGGCAACATCGACAACAACGGGGTGGAGCAACGTTTATTTGACCTCTGCGACTGCGGCTACTGGTGCGACGAGCGCTGTCTTTGGTGCGCTTGCAACGTTCTTTGCCTCGTGGATCAAGCGACGAAAATCGTCAACGACCACGACCACGACAACTGAAACCGCGACCGATACGACGACAATGGATACGACAGTAAGTACAGAAACGACGGACGCAAGTGAAACCACAACTGTAACGGCTGGGGAAACCACATGACGATAACAGGGCGAATCAACCCAGCCGGTGCCGATGTGGTCCATACCGATGTGTTGGTTCTCAGAAAGTATCGGTATCAACAGTGGGCTGCAGGTGTTCAGCGATGGAAGGTTGTGTACACGGCTGGATTTACTGCTGATACCGCACCGTCAGGGCTGAAACATGCCATCCTTGATCTGGTTTACCGCGGCTACACGAATCGGGGAAGCAAGAGTCAGCAAAGCGCTGCGGGATATGGGTATAGCTGGCAAGAAATGGCCGGTAGTGACCTGATGAGCAGGATACGGAAGTATTCGTACCGGTCGAGGATCATCGGATGAAGATGCCAATGACACGGCTTCGGCCAATCAGAACCAGCGACGGTGCTGGTGGCGTCACGACAAGTTACGATGCCGGCGCAATCATCTGGGGAAACGTTGAAGTAAATGCAAATGAAGTCACCGTATCGAATGTGGATGTCATAGAAGATGTCCAAGTCGGTGATGAAATCGAAATCAGCGAATAGGAGGAGTGATCGTGAGTGAAAAAGCAAATACCAATGATGTGAAAGATTCAACCGTGAAGGCTGGTATTGAAACAACCGAATACGCCCGCGCCAAGAGCGCCAGTGTTTGGGGTGTTGTCGGCATGGTGCTGGGGACAATCGTGGCGATGGGTCCACAGGTGCTTGAAACCATGTCCGGGGTGGTGCCGACAAACAGCAAGATTTATCTGGTTGGCGGTCTGGTTCTGAGCCTTGCATCTGTGCTGTACAAGTTTGGGATCGATGCCGGATATATCCAGAGCCGCACTACAGTCAAAGCGAAGGCTGAGGAAAGCAAGATTGCGGCACTGATGACTGCTGCTTCGGAGGCGACGGACTCGGAGGAATGAGCATGTGGCAGTTACTGTCCGGTGCGTTCAGTCCGCTGGTGCAAATCATTGTGGGGGTATTGGCAAGTGTTCTCAAATTCTGGGTGTCTCAGCCAAAAGAAACGGTCAAGGTGGTCTATGCGGCTTCGCAATTACCGGAAGGTTCTGTATATAAGCCTACTCGTCGTGACCTGCTGCGTAAGTGGTCTGGGGTGCTTGACAAAGACACAAACTGAAATCGTTCACGTCAGCATGACGCCGTTTCCGGAAGAGGCAAACGGCGTGTTGGCCGTAGCGACGAACGAAAAGATCAGAGTTCGGGTCGTTGGTACCGACAACGTGACCGAAAAGGATGTCGGCGGCTACATCCTTGTGCATAAAGATGACTTCAAGGTGCTGGTGCAGAGCCTGAAAGATCAGAAATAGGGGGAATCATGCAGATTGACGGGGCGATGGTCATGAAGGCATTCGGACTGGTATTTACTGCGTTTTCCGGCCTTGTGGCTGTGATCTGGGCAATGCTGAATAAGCGAATCGGTACGATTGAAGAGCAGGCGCAAATCGACCGGAAAGGCGTTCAGGGGGTTGTGAACAACATTTACGACGAGATCAAAGACGTCAAGGACAAGACGTCGGAATCGGATAAGGAAATTCTGAAGGCAATTGGTGATGTTCGTGAGGAGATGGTCAAGATTTCAGCGTCCAGTGGAGAGCGCCGCGCTGGTTGCATTGAAAAGTTCGCGTCGAAAGACGAGTTGAACCGGTTGGCCAGCGAGGTGAGGAAGTCTGCATGATCAAAATGCGGTGCCGCACATGGATGAATACACGCTCGGTGACGAATGCTGCCAGAAAGGCAGCAATCCCGCGCCTGCGCGAATGCACGTTGCTGGTTGAGCGCGAAGCAAAACGCTCGATGAAGGCTGGCGGGAAGATGCGGAGAGTAAAAGGATCAGGAAGAAAACGCACCCGATGGTCAAGGCGTTTCCGCTGCTGTTCAAAGGATTGAGGCTGCGATGATCAAGAATGCGATCCGGAAACTACTGCTTGCCGACTCGTCAGTGACCAAAAAACTGGCCACGTATTCGTTTACCTCTGACGGCACGAAAGCACCGGCGATTTTTACGATACCAGTGATCCCAGAGGACGCCACATATCCGGCTGTTATTTTGTCTTCGATTGGCGGGGCTGATTGCGGCACAAGAGGTCAGCGTGGTGTTGGGTACGGCGATGCGCAGGCTGGTTTCAGTGGAGACTACGCGAAAAAACTTAGCGTTCAAAATCTGGTTTGTGACGGAATTACAGGGGGATATAACCTTTCAGATTTAACTGGTGATGATGGTACCTACACCGATTGCGAGATCATGGAAAATTGCTCCGGAAAAATCTTCACTGGATGCACGGACTTGACAGGATGCCATGCTGAAGAGAATTTCACGACTTGCAGCCTGATGGAATCATGCACCATGCAAAGCGATGAATATAGTAGTTCATACGGTCTCTTCGATTGCAGCAATGTTTCCAACATGACCATCGTTCATACGATTTCAGGCTGTTCCGATTTGTATAACTGTAATGTGACCGCTCACAGCACCACACCATACAGCTACATCGTTAATTGCACAGGGATGGAATCATGCTCGATATCAGGCAACCATAAGGGGTTTGCGGGCTGTTCTGACCTAACAGATTGCACCGCTGACAGCATCATTACGACTTCATCGGACTATACGGGGATTGGCTTTTATGACTGTGATGATTTGACAGGGTGCACTTCTTCAAATAATGCCGATGTCGGGTTTTATCAATGCAACACATTGACAACCTGTTCGGCAACGAACAATACCAACTGTGGATATTTGGGCTGTACCGGCATCAGTTCAGATTGTGTTGATTCGGGCAATGGTGGCAGTAATTGCGACGAGGTACCGGAAGAATGAGTATACAGGGAAAAATCAAAGCCAATCTTGAGGCATACAGACAGCATGGCATAAAGCCACAAAGGACTTTACCGAAAGGGTCTTCTGCAGCTATTTCGATTGAGCCGCCTGTTTGCCGATTTCGTGGTCCACTGGTTGGCAAGTGTAAGTGCCTGAAAGAAAATTCGATGTATATTTGCGGGATACTGAAGATACGGGTGCGTGAACACCAACGCCCGGGGCATCCGAATGATCCGCAATGCAATCCCGATTGTCCGAAGTTTGAAGTAGGGGGAACTTCAAATGAAATCACTGAGGCGCAGAGTTCCGGCTGACGACGAGCCGGACGTATTTGACAGGCTGTAAGAAATACTGGCAAGGCCGGATAATCGACCTTACCAGTTTGAATATGAACAATCGGAGCGTATGCGGGAAATTAGGAGACGGGCTACTTTTCATCGTCCTCAGGCTTCACGGTGACGTTTTTTTCAAGCAGATATAGCTCAATCGCCTTGACCTTTCCCTTGTAATCGAGATGCCCAACGAGATTAGGCGTTGTTGATGTTTTCGATATCGTTCCGGAAACAATCACTTCTGTACCGGCAGGATATGACGCTGACTCAGTGTCGACATTTGCTCGAATACGGACAAGGTGCTCCTTGTATTCTCTTCCATTTTTATCTTTCTTTTGCTGTTTTGTCTCATAGACCTTAACCGTTTTTTTTGCTTTCATCTTCAAACACAGCCTGACATTTATCGTCGCTCAGCTTCATTGCCTTTATCAACTTGCATTTAATCTCGAACTTCTTTCCAACGAGGCTAGCCTTGGCATTATCCTTTTCGACATCTGTCTTGTCTTTATCCCCGGTGATGGCGGCAATCTCCTCAGCCAACTCCAGCAACGCCTTGTTATCCAGCGGGGCTTCTTCGACCGCTTTGGGTTCTTCTGTGGTTGCTTCCTCGGCGTAGCATACGGATGCGGCGAACAGGACAAGACCGATAATCAGCGCTTTCATGGTTGTACCCTCCTATGTAGTCATAGAACAGGATGAAAGCCAATGAGTCAAGTTGTTTATTTTTAATAGTCTCTTGCTTAGATCACCTTAAGACTGTATATCTCACCCAAAGATGTTGCCCAAGAAAGAGTAACAGGCGTGGCCTAACTTCCGATAATTCTGATTAAAATTGGTAGAAACTTGGTAGAAAATACCATAAGTCCTTTCTAAATCATGTTGGCGATTCTCTGGGGGACAAGAGACCGCAGGTTCGAATCCTGTCTCCCCGACCAGAATGGACTGAGAGCCCTTTTGACAGAATGTCGAAGGGCTTTCTTATTGTCATACATAGGTTTGCATCAACAAGAGAAAAGTTCAAACAGAGGATTTCCAAAATCCTGCGCTTCTCCGGTATTTCTGCGCTA
>QKHZ01000066.1 GCA_003249795.1 bacterium
AGGTTTTTCATGGTGTGGTGGTGGACCGAAATATCCGCAAACCACAGGAAAACCCACATGGCTGGATAAACGAACCTGTATATTGCCAGTCAAACTTGAAGCAGGAAAAGACTATCAACTGTACTTAAATACAGAGAAGTTCCAAAACTTCCGTTCCGTGAATAACATCCCACTTTCTCCGGTTCTATTTGAATTTCACACAAGAGATAATACCGACCAGAAAACTGAATGAGTTTATGCGTACAAAGCAGATGCTATTTAAAACTATTTCAATGCTTCTCTTGGATGGCCGCCAGTAATCTGGCGACCATCATTTTCAGAACGCCCTCCGATCAAACAGAGACATCCATCACATTGACTCGAGAAACATTTGACTCGCTTCTGGTGGTTGGTTATTGTTTTTGAATGCGTCAAAATCTGTATTCAGGACAACTTATGAACTACCCAAAAGTTATTTATCTTGGAGGTGCTCCCTTTATTGGAAAGACTACGGTTGCGTGTATCCTTGCCGCACGGCTAAACTATGGAACAATTTCCACAGATGATATTAGCGCGGCAATAACAGCGGTAACGACGGCGCAAACGCATACAGAATTTCATTATATGCAGGATGACGGCTTTCCTGAATATTACGTAGTATCAGACAAAATGAAATTAATCTCTGATATCAACCAACATCACAAAGCCCTCTGGCCTGCTTTACAAATTCTCATTTCCAATCATTTATCCTGGTCGACGCCGGTTGTCATCGAAGGGTGGGCACTGCGCCCTGAGTACATTGCACGCGTATCGGGAAATATCGCAGGGATATTTCTGCTTTCTGATGATCATCTCATCGAACAACGGGTTCGTTTCTGCGGATTTGGCGCCGGAGCTTCTGATAAGGAAAAAATGATCCGGCAGTATCTCGAACGGAGCTTTTGGTATCGTGCACAATTGAAAAAAGAAGTTGCAAATCATGGGCTGCAAGCACTTTCGATTACGCCAGATATGCATCCAGACGATATTGCAGACGAATGTATGCGAATCCTTGCGCCATAACCAATTTTTTCATGACTATGTTCAGAATGAGAGTGGATTATTGACCGGCAGGAAGGCCTTCTATTCCGGCGCAGATATGGGTGAAAAGCAGCTTCTGTGCGTCCTGCAATTTCTTCTCATGAATTGCCTGCAGGATTTTCTGGCGCTCTTTGTTTGCAATCGACAAAAGCTGGCCGCCGTACGCGCGCGCATTCCGGAACGCCGACGTCTTCCGCTGCAGATCGAACAACAGCTCTCGCAGCGTTTTGTTTGGGCATTCCGCCGCGATCATCGCGTGCATTGCCGTATCGATCTGAACAGACTTGGCTGACTCGCTGTCGTCATTCTCCTGACGGATCTGCTTTAATTGCTGCAGCATCTGTTCGATTGCATTCTGGTCAAGATGGTCAAAACCAAGCGCAAGCGCCTGCGTCTCCAGAATCGCGCGGCACTGGAATAGATCTGCGATATCTTCCTGCCTGAATCCTTTCACGCGGCAACCGTAGCGCGGGCGTCTTTCGACAAGGCCTTCATACTCAAGCCGGAGCAGCGCCTCACGGATCGGTGTGCGGCTGATCTGAAACTCTTTGCACAGCGTTTCTTCCGCCAGCTTCTGACCCGGCTCACGCTTGCCTGACAGGATCTGCTGCAACAGCCGCGCATATGCACTATCAACGGCTGAGACAATTCCGTGCTGTTCGGTCGATTTTCCTGCTGCCATCTGCAAACCACCCATCCTGTCAGATTGTCGCCTGAACGGACTCACCCGTTTTCCGGCCTACACCGCCGAAATACCGGAGCAAAATTGTCAGGCTTTATTTATTCAGGATACGGATGATTCGCCCTCACGTCAATGCCCTGTTTGCATCAATTATGCGCTTACTGCCTCATCCATGATTTTTTGGATTTCGCGCGCATCAGTCCAGAACTCAGGCCGGTCGGTGCCAAGTTGCAATCCGAACTTCCTGGTCAGATCGAGCCCCATCACGCGATTACCAAGATCGTTGACATGGCACGAGTCATTCATCATCGTCAAATACAACTCACCATTCTGCTTCCTGAACGGCTCCCACCGTGCCAGATGGTCCATCAACTCCGACCCAGTCTTTGCAGCGATATCGCGCACAATCTGCATATACTCAAAGAAACTCTCAAGCGGACGGCCGATCGTTTCCGGATTAAACGCATAGTATGTCTGAAAAATCACGGCGCAACCGATTTCGCTGAAGCGCCGGTGCAGCTCCAGCAGATTTTCCGAAAACTTCGCCGGTGTAATGACATTCGCCTGCGCGCTGTCATTGCCGCCGATGGTGATAATCACCAGATGCGGCTGGTAAAACGCGGCATCTACCTCATACCGCTCCAGCAGCTGCGTGCTCGTATGTCCGCCGATTCCTGTATTGATACACCGGTGCATACGGCCGATTGTCTGCTTGATACCGATCTCAAAACAATCAAACCAGTGCATACCGCTTAAAAAATGTTCAGTATTCGACGACCCGAACGCCAGAATCCGCTGCACTGTCCCCTGTCTCATCTTTTCAAACACTGCTTCAACACTTGCCATCAGAATCACCCCTTATCATTTCATCAATTCGCCGATTCCGCCCACTGGATTATATATCCCAAGCAGAATACAGCAACCATTCTTATTGTATACAATCAAATGCAACATCTAGCAATTTATTTAATTACAAATCTATTATATCAATAAAAAAACCTGCCGTCATTCATTGACTAGCAGGCGTATTAAGCTATTACAGAAGCAATCAAGACGGCTTTTCCGGCTCGAAGCTGCAGACAAATCATTCCGATGTAGCGCCAGCGGACGCCGTCAGTTTTTTGTAAATGGCCAGTTCCTGTCGCGCTTCGTTGGTTTGCCCGATTTTCTCATAGCAGAGGCCGAGGTTATAGTGCGTCGCCGGATGATCAGGGTTAAGTTTTACCGCAGTCTGTAAAATCGCAGCCGCTTCTGCATACTGTTTCATCTGCACGCGCGCAGTCCCTGCCATGAACCAATATTGTGCCATATCCGGCATCAGCTCGCGCGCCCGGTCAAACCACTTGGCCGCTTTGGCATGATCCTGATTGCGGCCTGCCAGAATTCCCAACTGGAACGCTGCCTTGGCGCCGACAAGATTGTCTGCATCCGCCGCCAGAATAAACTGCTCTTTCGCCTCATTAAAACGTTTCTGCCCCAACAGCCACTGCCCATACCGGAGCCGGATCGGATCGCTTTCCGGATCGAGTTCGATTGCTTTTTCGTAATACGGCTCCGCTTCGTCTGCGAGGAGGTTATTGACCAGCCAGTCTGCCATCCCCAGATTTGCCATCGCATTCTCAGCATCAACCAGCAGCGCCATCCGGTAACAGCGCTGCTCTTCTACCATCTTCCCCTGCAGTTTCCTGACATTGCCAAGCATTACCCACGCTTTGGCATTGCCCCGATCCGCCTGAATGACTTTTTCAAACTGTTCCTCCGCCTGCAGCAGTTTTTTCTGCCCCAGCAAGCACCCGCCAAGCTGCACCCAGCAGTCTTCTCCCAAGCTTTCTGTCTTGCGCAAATGCGGTTCGGCTTCGGGGTACTTGGCCTCGTCCATGAACATGCGCCCGACCATCAGATGCGCTCTGGGATTGTCCGGATACAACTGCAGAACCTGTTGCCACATCGCCTCAGGATCTGCGTAATCAAAATTCCGTGCAATCGTTCTTGCCCCAAAGCCAACCAGAAACAGCAGCGGGCAAATAGTGCAAAGGATCACCCGTAGCGTCTTCAGCTTTGGATCGGGAAAACATTCTTTCAGTGAAAACGGCAGCGTCCCAATTAACAGCATCAGCGATAACCCCGGCAATAAAAACCGGTGTTCGACAAACATCGTCCCGCGTGGGATCACACTCGAACGCATCGCCGACATGATCAGAAAACTTGCCAGACAAAAACCGACAATAGGCCATTTCACTAACGCTACCAGCGTCAGCCCAAGAATAACACAAACCAGAAGAATCTGCGGCCAGACGTTAGCCGCATCTGTCACAACCGGCTTCAGATGATCAATACACAACACATCAGGTTTCACCAGCAGCGCGATGTAATCCTGCAATAAACCGCACTGGGTGAGAAAATATTCCCACGGCCCGCACTTGGCTTTGAGCGTTCCCCGCCCGAGCAGCGTGATCAGCGCTTGCCACTCCACCAGAACCCCCACAAGCCCGACAGCGAAAACACCCCACACCAGAATGCCGCACCGGAGCGTATTTAGCAGTGATTTCTGCCAGAAGATCCGGTCATACAGAAGTGCGACCGCAGGTGCAACCAGCATCGTCTCCTTACTGAGCAGTCCCAGTCCAAACGCCGCCAGAACCGACAGCCGCCAGAGCAACGCACACGCACCTGAGGCATCTGCCGCGCGCGCCAGCGCATACAGCATCCAGAACAAAAAGAAAAAGCTAAACGTCTCCGCGCGCTGGATCGTGTAAGTGACGACCTCGGTCTGCATCGGATGGATCATCCACGCAAGCGTCACCAGAAACGAAAATGGAAGTGTATACTTGCGCCAATACTCAAGCCGCGCACTTTTGTCAATCGTCCGTACCAGCAGAATGAACAGCAGCGCACCTGTCACCAGATGCGCCAGAATATTGAGCAGATGATAGCTCCAAATCTCTTTTCCGCTGATCTGATAGTTGAGCCATAGCGTCAGGCGCGTGAACGGGCGGGCAGTATCCGAGACCGCTGTTGCCAGCGAGGGCAGATTCTGATTTTTGATAATTGCGTGATAGTCGTCGAAAATAAAGTCGCCGCAAAACGAACTCCACCAGACACCGGCAGACAGTGCGAGAAGCAGCAGCAACCAGCGCCCCTGTCCCCAACTCCGTTCGCTGCTGTGACAATCCATTTCTTCGCCCACACGGCCTCCTCATCCCGTCAGCCTTGCCTTTGAGAACAAAAGTCTATCAGAGATTCCGCACGCGGACAAGAAAAAGACTATGAAGACAATCAAAGGATCAGATACACTGATAATCAAAGAGAATTAACCTTAGAGTGATACTGCGGCAATAGCACAAATAAATCTAAGCAGCGTTTGAAACTCTGAATTTGTACTAAGTGTCAGAACAGGTAGACCATGAAAACCATCTTGAATTTTCTTTATCAAAGTATTGTATGTATAGGAATTATGCTAGGAGCATATTATCTGACTAACTTGCTGTTTGTCGAGTACAGTATGATGGTCTATAATTCATCGCACTCTGGTGTGATTATTATTTCAGTTATATTTCCAGTCATTACAAATATTCCCATATTGGTGTCATATGCGATTATCAATATTTTGACTTGTCATATTTTATTGCAGATATTTAAAACAAATCTCATGTATTCTGCATATTTGTTATCTATCGGAGTGCTGATCCTCATCCCATATCGAGATTCACATCCAGCAAGTGACATCGCGATCCATTATTATTATGCTTACATATTTTGCATGATACTTTCTAGTCTTAGTTGCATCAAGTTGCTTGATCTATAAAAAAGAGCAACCGTTCTAACCCGTGCATAAAAGATAATGATGCATAATACAGAGGTTCTTTTGCATAGACCTGTACTGTATATGCATGAAAACCAGATTGCTGTTCAATCGCGTTAGTAAAAACAAGGGGATGCGATCTCTCGCATCCCCTTGAACATTGCTTGTGCTCAACCGAACCGATTGCCGCGTGCGGCTCTCCGGATCAGTCGGTAACCTTGATGCCTGCCAGCTGCTGATACAGACGGTTGCGCATATCGGTATCGGCCTGACCCAGCGCCATGAGCTTTTCGGCCGCTTCCGGATTCTTCTTGGCCAGAACGCTGAAGCGGGTTTCGCCCATCGCCCAGTCCTTGTAAGCAAGACCGGTCGGCTTCGAATCGAGCTGCAGCGGGTTCTTGCCCTCTGCCAGAAGACGCGGATCGTAACGCAGAAGCTGCCAGTGGCCACATTCGACCGCCTTCTTCTGCTCAAGCTGACCCTTGCCTGCACCCGGTCCCATCGGGATCCCGTGCGCAATGCAGTGTGCGTATGCGATGATCAGCGACGGGCCGTCATAGCTTTCCGCTTCGATCATGGCCTTGACGACCTGACCGTCGTTTGCACCCATCGCAACCTTGGCGACATAGATGTTGCCGTAGGTCATCGCGATCATGCCGAGGTCTTTCTTCGGCAGGCTCTTACCGGCTTCAGCAAACTTCGCAACCGCACCACGCGGGGTCGCTTTCGATGCCTGGCCACCGGTGTTGGAGTATACTTCGGTATCCATGACGAGGACGTTGATGTTGCGGCCGCTCGCCAGAACGTGGTCAAGACCACCGTAACCAATGTCGTATGCCCAGCCGTCACCACCGATAATCCAGACGGACTTGCGAACGAGGTAGTCGGCGCAGGTCAGAAGGTGCTTGCACTCTTCGTCGCCACAACCGGCGAGGATCTTCTTCAGTTCGTCAACGCGGGCGCGCTGTGCATCGATGCCGGCCTGGGTCGACATATCGGCTTCCAGAATTGCCTTCTTCAGGTCGCCCTTGCTGTCGAGGCACTTGACACTGGCAACGAGTTCACGAGCCATCTCGGTCAGCTTGTCGCGGGTGAGGGCCATACCGAAACCGAATTCAGCATTGTCTTCAAACAGCGAGTTGCTCCAAACCGGACCGCGGCCTGTTTCATTCACACAATACGGGGTCGTCGGCAGGTTACCACCGTAGATCGACGAACAACCGGTTGCGTTAGCAGCAATCATGCGGTCACCGAAGAGCTGGGTCACGAGCTTGACATACGGTGTTTCGCCGCAGCCTGCGCACGCACCCGAGAATTCGAAGAGCGGACGGCAGAGCTGGCTGCCCTTGACGGTCGCAAGGTTGACATTGTCGCGGCTGATTTCCGGCAGTTCGAGGAAGAAGTTGGTATTGTCGCGTTCCTGTTCACGCAGCGGCGGTTGGGCAACCATGTTGATCGCCTTCTTGCCTTCTTCTGTCTTGCTCAGGGCAGGACATGCAGTGACGCAGGTGCCGCAACCGGTACAGTCTTCCGGGAAGACCTGAATGGTCGCCTTCATGCCTTCGTACTGCTTGGTCTTCGCATCAGCCGACTTGAACTTTGCCGGTGCGCCTGCGAGCTTGCCTGCGTCGTAAATCTTCATGCGGATTGCAGCGTGCGGGCAAACGAGCGAGCACTTGCCGCACTGAATGCACAGCTCCGGATTCCATTCCGGAATATCGAGAGCGATGTTGCGTTTTTCCCACTTGGTGGTTGCTGTCGGGAAGGTACCATCGATCGGCATCTTGCTGACCGGCAGGGTGTCGCCGTTGCCACTCATGATGACCGAAGTGATGTTCTGGACAAATTCCGGAGCTTCCGCAGGAACAACCGGCGGCATGTCGATCTGGCTGGTGACCTGCTTCGGATAGGAAACTTCGTGCAGGTGGGCCAGTGCGCCGTCAACAGCAGCGTAGTTCTTTTCGACGATCGCGTCACCCTTCTTGCTGTAGGTTTTCTTGATCGCCTTCTTGATGCATTCGATTGCCTTGTCCTTCGGCAACACGCCGCTGATGGCGAAGAAACATGTCTGCATGATCGTGTTGATGCGAACGCCCATGCCGGTTGCTTCACCAACCTTGTAGCCGTCGATGACGTAGAGCTTCAGGCCCTTGTCGATGATCTGCTTCTGGACTTCCTTCGGCATCTTGTCCCAGACTTCATCCGGACCGTAGATCGAGTTGACGAGGAAGACCGCACCCTTGGCGGCGTTCTTGAGCATGTCATACTTTTCAAGGAACGACCACTGGTGGCAAGCGATGAAGTTCGCGCTGCGGATCAGGTAGGAACTGTGAATCGGCTTCGGACCGAAACGCAGGTGGGAAACCGTCATCGCGCCAGCTTTTTTCGAGTCGTAAACGAAATAGCCCTGTGCGTAGTTGTCGGTGTAGTCAGCGATAATCTTGATCGAATTCTTGTTCGCGCCGACGGTACCGTCAGAACCGAGGCCGTAGAACATGCAGCGGCTGACGCCTTCGGGTTCGATGTCGAAGTTGTCATCATAGCAAATGCTGGTGTTGGTGACGTCGTCTGTGATACCGACGGTGAAGTGGTTCTTCGGCTCGTCTTTTGCGAGGTTGTCGAAAACACCCATAACCATTGCCGGCGTGAACTCTTTGCTGGACAGACCGTAGCGGCCTCCGACAACCATAGGCCATGCACCACCGAAGAGGTTCTTGTCCTTTTGCATGGCTTCGCCGAATGCGGTGCGGATGTCTTCGTAAAGCGGTTCGCCCAAGGAGCCCGGTTCCTTCGTGCGGTCGAGAACGGCGAACTTGCGTGCGGTCTTCGGCAGCGACTTGATGAAATCTTCGATCGAGAACGGACGGAACAGGCGAACCTGAATCAGACCGACCTTTTCGCCTTTTTCTGCAAGGTAGTGGATCGTTTCCTTCGCAGCGTCAGCACCCGAACCCATCAGGATAATAACGCGTTCTGCGTCCGGTGCACCGACGTAGTCGAACAGCTTGTAAGCGCGGCCGACCTGCTGGGCGAACTTGTCCATGATTTCCTGAACCTTCGCCGGAGCCTTGTCATAGAACGTGTTGACTGTTTCGCGGCCCTGGAAGTAAACGTCCGGGTTCTGTGCGGTACCGCGCATCTGCGGACGGTCCGGGCACAGACCGCGCAGGCGGTGTTCGCGGACGAGGTCGTCGCTCATGAGCGCCTTCAGGTCTGCATCTTCCAGCGTTTCGATCTTCTGGATTTCGTGGGAGGTGCGGAAACCGTCGAAGAAGTGCATGAAAGGAATGCGTGTGGCCATCGTTGCGGCTGTCGCAATCAGCGCCATGTCGTGGGCTTCCTGAACGCTGTTACTTGCCAGCATCGCAAACCCGGTCTGGCGGCAGCTCATGACGTCGGAGTGGTCGCCGAAGATCGACAGGCCCTGGCAGGCAAGCGAACGTGCGGTGACGTGAAAGCAGGTCGAGGTCAATTCACCTGCAATCTTGTACATGTTCGGGATCATGAGAAGCAGACCCTGACTTGCGGTAAAGGTGGTCGAAAGCGCACCAGCCTGAAGCGCACCGTGAACGGCACCGGAAGCGCCGCCTTCTGACTGCAGCTCCGAGATCAGCGGTACTGTATTCCACAGGTTCTTCATCCCTGCGGCGCTGTATGCGTCGGCCCATTCACCCATTGGTGAGGAGGGGGTAATCGGGTAGATAGCAATCACTTCGTTGAGCTTGTGCGCTACCCGCGCTACGGCTTCATTCGCATCCATTGGTTCCATGTTGCGCGCCATGTACTGTTCCTTTCTTGCGTAAAAAAAGAGAAAATAAAACGGTTCAACCGTGTAATTTCAGGATTTTCAGGGATTTTTGTTTAGAAATGAACTCCAGTCTTCTGCAGTTTTCCATCGGTCTGCGAGCATGCCGACCTGACGGCAACCCATAAAACCTACAGGAATGGTATAAAATATGCAGATCAGGCGGGCACGTCAAGTTTAAACGCCTCGCCCAAAACGAATTCCACGAATTTTCACCGGATTTTAATGCGAAATTCGCGTTTCAACGGTCAACTATAACCGAAATTATTCGTGCAGGCCCTGAAAATTCAATACCTTGCACATCTTCCGAAGGAACCTGATTCTTATATTTAAACGTCGTCTTATTTGCATTATTTGACATCAGAATCCGGATTTCCGACTTCTTCAATTCGATAGAGAGAACGCTGCGGCTGTTGCGCTCAAAGGTTTGCGGCAGATCATATTTCACTAAGGTATCACTCACATTCGGCGACGAGAACTCGATTTTCTTGTCATCAAAATTAAAGTAGATTTTCAAAGCGATCTGGCGTTTCCTGTTCTTTTCGATTCCCCATAAAGAGATCGACGATCCGGCGCAGGGCTCCTGACGGATCTGAATTTTCTGCCCGGAGCGCATCGGAAGGATTTTTGTCGATGCAGTAGACTTGAGGGGCAAATCCAGAATGTTTTCCACCATCGTGGCCTTGCCGGTCATTTTCAGCTCAGACAGATTAATCTTCTGCTTGCCACTCAGAAGCTCAGCCGTCGATTCGTCGCGGATCTCCTGCAGACGCTCCAGCCGCTTTTCCGCCTTGGTTTTGAGTAAACCTGTAAGCGACGGCATCGCCTGTGTATACAAAGTCTCGGCATGAGCAAGGATCTTTTCGCGGACATCCTCCTGCTCTTTGCGATCCGCCAATTCCCACCACCCGTCAGCCGCCATCAGCAGGAACCGTCCCGCTTGCGGATTTTTCTCCATCCACGCCAGACTTTTGACCAGCTTGTCTGACGACTTCATGAAATACGGGACCGCGTCTTTCCAATTCTCATTCCAAAACGCGATATAAGAGCCGATCTTCCAGTTTGCCTCCGGATCATCCGGCGTCGTATCCAATTTACTGCGATATTGATCCAGCAGCGCATAATCACGACTCTGCGCCTTCAGCTTCTCCCGAATCCGTTTGCCCAGATTTTTAGCAACCGTGTCGTGGCTGCGCAAAGCGTATTTCTGGGCATTATCGAGTGCATTCGATGCGGTTGTAAATTGATCCTGGCGGCTGGCTTCGATACACAGATCAATATACGCCTCAGCAAGGTCCGCTTCCTGCTCATCGCCTTTTGCATTTTTACTGACATTTTCAAGCAAAGCCTGCCTGCGGGCGGGCAGATCAATCACAAACAGCTGGTTCATTTTTTCCAGTGCATCTGCCGCATCTTCAGCTGAACCCGCTTTTGCCGCCAGATCCATCGCCTCGCTCAGCATTACGTACTTGGCAGCAACGTCATCGTGCTTGTCAACAACGGACATGATCTCCGAGGCAAGCGCCAGACGATCTTCGGGCTCTGTTTTGCTGAAACCTTCGCGGAATGTATCACGCACAACCGCTCTGACTTTTTCAATCACGGCGTCTTCCGGAACAGGCACTTTTTCTATTATCTTCGGTTTGTTGTCTGCCGTTTTTTTCGAGTTTTTTGCAGCTGGCTTTGCCTTCGCGTCTTCCGCAACAGCAGTGCGGATGAAAAACGGGACCGTCCCACCATATACCAATACTCCGCACAGACACCATCCGGCCAGCGACTTGCGCATCTTCATCTGCATTGGCATTCCTTCCATAAACCAGATTTGCGAAAACGGCAATCCAAGCGGAAGCACTTTGGCAAGGGATTGCCTATATCGTTTTACCGCTACGTCCGCAGGTTTTCAAGCAGATATTCAGGTTTGCACCGCCACGGCAACAGCTGAAGCACTCGCAGAATGAGATTGAAAATGAAAAACTCAGTCGTCGAAAATCCGCTTTCTGACCACTCGCGCCGCCGCACGCCGCAGCTTTGGAATCAGTTCTTTCTGTACGACATCAAGGCCGCGGTATAGCTGCAGACTGTCTTTGTCAACGACATCGACCGCGCCCAGCTCATACGCCCTGAGCGCCACGTCACTGCCTGCTTTGGCAATCGTGCTGCATACGACAACGGGTTTGGGAAAGTGTTCAGACAGGCGCCGCAAAAACTTCAGCCCGTCCATTTTCGGCATGATAATGTCCAGACAGATCACATCAGGATCCTGTGTCAGAATCAGGTCACGCGCTTCGTATGCATCGCCTGCTTCTCCACAGACTTCCATATCCGGCGTCTGGCTGACGGCCTTGTTCATGATCGCGCGCACAAGCGGGGAGTCGTCAACGATCAGCACACGGGTTGCACGCGTAGCGCGGTCGGCGCGTTTTTCGATCAGCTCCTGCACCTCTTCCGTTTTGCGGATCATCCGCACGCGAACCTGACGCGAAGCGGTATCAAAATAGATCCGTCGGCCGATCGTGCCACCGACGTTTTCTTCGACAATCGGAATCTTTTCCCGGTTCAGGATCTGGCGGGCAATAGCGACATTTTTCTGGCCGATGTCCACACTGGCGCCAAGATGGCCCACCACAGCCGCGCCGCCGTACAACCTCGCTTCGATCATACGATAGTCGCCGGCCATCTTTTGCATCAGCCATAACAGACAGTTCGTGGAAAGGTTACCGAAGCGGCCGATCTGCTCGACGCCTTCTTCCCCTTCCGGAAGCAGGAAGTGGTTCATTGCCGCAAACGATTCTTTGCGATGGGTCAGGCAAACCGACACGCAACTGCCCAGCAGCGTCGCGATTTCACACGGCGTGCGCGTGACGTGATACTCTCCAGGCAGCAGAAACACGTTTTCGGACATATGCCAACTCCAACGTCCGGGACTAGTTATGAAGCCCCAAACAATGTGTTACCGCATTGCATAAACCACAAAGAGAACGCCCGATAGCTTGGATAAAACTCCGTCCCAAGCCACTTGTTCCATCGAGAATGCATCTTTAGCCAAAAAACCGATGCCTCGGCCGTCCAACAGGACTGGAATCACCGCATCCGCACCGGGATCAATACGTGATCTGGTTACTCTGGTGCTGCTGCAGCGGTTCAAGCAAGTCGATCCGTTTGTCCTGCAGACGGTCATACACCCAGCTGGTCAGGCGCGGGCCCATGCTGATATAGCCGCCGAACATCCCCTGTGGAACGCCCGGAGCATAAAGCATGTTGCCGCGAACCATGTTCTTACGACGCAGACGCTGCATGGCGACTTCGTCATCCGTCGCAACGCTTGCAGGAATATCGCGTGAGGTCAGGCGATACACTTCAAGTCCGCCCGCGTCCGAACGCACACCCGCTACGCCAAGCTGCGCGGTCTGTAGCTCTGAAGCGGCAGGCTCGTTAAAGGCGATGCTTTTTGTTTCCACCTTCACATCCGCGCCAAGTGTTCCAGACGACAATTGCTGGCGCAATATTTCCGCATGTGCATCCGCTGCCGCCTTTGCATCTTCAGCAAGAAGCCCTGTCACCAGAATGCCGCGCAGTTCTGTGTCCATCTTGCCGTCCTCAGCCATCAGCGGACGTTTCACACGGGCAACAAACTCAACAAGGCGAACCTTGAAGTAACCTTTGTCTGAAGACATCGGTTTGCTTGATTTGTCTTTCTGCGAAGGCGTGCCGATAAAGTCGGTCGTGATTATCTTCCAGTAATTCTCGCGGGCAGTCTTGATCTCGGCAAGCTGCTCCGGATCCTTGACCGTCTGCAGTGCTCGGTCCAGACGGTACAGTTGCTGGTCGATCCGCATGCAGGCACCCGACAGGTCGGCGCTTGTGCCGAACGGCAGGCCGGTTACAAACTCTTCGGCAAACGCGGGAGCTTCCGAGGTCACGCCGGTTTCGATTCCCGGTTTGTTCAAAAACGATTCGCCAGCCATCTCTGACAGAGGACGCACGGTCTCTTCACCCGAATCATCTTTCTGTTTCAACTGTTTGTTCAGCAGGCTTTTGACGCAGGTGTTCAAGCGCTGTTCTGCAGCCAGACTGCGTTTCTGTTTGAGCAGCTCCAGTTCAATTTCCGCTCGGACATCGGCCAGCGGCTTATATTCAGGCATTGCCGGTTCTTCCGGTTTTTCTTCTTCCTTGCCCTTTTTGCCTTTTTTCGGCTCTTCTTTTTTCTCAGGCTCAGGCTTGCGATAGTTTTCTTTGTTCTTATTGTAGTACGCTTCGATCTCTTTCTGGCTTACCGACGGGTCTTGCCCTTCGACTTCAAACGGCGTGAAAATGTACTCAAACTTCCACTGCGGCTTGGTCCAGAAACGCAGGTCATCGTCAGCGATGCTGTTGTACTTGTCGGTGATGCGGCTGTCACGTGCGGTTTCGTCCATCGCGTCAAACGTTGCCTTGACACTTTCGTCAAACTCGGAGGCGTGAACGACGATGCTGTCGTATTCGAGCTTGATCTGGGCACGCATATCCAACAGACGCGCGGTTTCATCACTCATCAGCGCAGAACCGTCGAGCATCTCCAGAAACTTGGTCATCTGCAGATAATCGCGAACCCCAGCCATGAACTCCTTGCGGGTCAGGGATACGCGCTTGGCGTAATCGGAGAACTTTTTCTGGAAGTCCTCTTCATCCTTGGTGTTTTTCAGAAACGGCATGCTGCGCAGGTAGGTACCGACTTCTTCATCCGTCGTCAGAATCCCGATCTTTTCAGCTTCACGCACACAGCTCATCGCCAGAACCGAGCTGTAATACCCGTTTTCATCGTTCTGGAATGCCTGCGGTTGATACTGGCCATTGTAATAATAGGTCGGCAAAAACTGCAAGCTTGAACAGACCGCGCGCATCTGCTGGCGGAACTGGTTAAACTCCGATTGCGAGACGTTTTGGCCGTCAACCCGCGCAACAGCAAGCCCGGCATTCGGGTCACTGCGCAGATACCCGCTGCCACCGCCAAAAAAGATGATAAAAGTCGGAATCGTCAGGATCGCAACGACCCAGTAAATCAACTTCTGCTTTTCGCGAATCAAGTGCATTGCCACGGTGGAGGTTCCTTCTCTTACAGGGCAGGCTCAATCTGGCCGCCAAAACACGTAACGGTATACAAATTTAATACATGCGTGCAAACAGGAACACCTGCGGCGAGAGTCGGTTCTTTTCATACGCCCGGCTGCAAACAAGATCAAATCCATTATATATGAAGGGATTATAGACAATGTCGCCTGCCACGCAACACTTTTTGATTTCCATTTCAACCGAATTTCCCGCCCGCACCGTTTCCATTCAGCCGGAACAAGCACAAAAACAGCTTCGACTCCGCCGAGAGCATCCGCCCAGTCAGGAGAGTCCGTAGCGGTTAGCCATGCTGATGCCCGAGAGCATCGACCCGACAATACCGAGATAGCCCTGGTCGGTTCCGATGACAAACAGGTTGTTCCACGGCGTGGTTCCATCGGGTTGCTTGACAGGCGAACCGTAGATCGCACCGGCTAGTTTTCCGGTATACCGGCGGATGGTGCGCGGTGTGAAGAGGTCTTCATATAACACCATCCCGCAACTTGCACCGGTAATCGTTTCAGCCACCTGCTGCAACTGGCCGGAAACCGTCTTCTTATCTTCCTTATACTGGCCTGAAGCAAAGGACTGGTCCCACTTCTGCGCCGATGCGCGCGCAGTCACCCGCAGGCACGGCTCAAGCGCTTCGTTCTCTCCAGTTCGGAAATTGTCCGGAATACAGATGACTCCTGAGCGCAGATCCGCCAGCTCCTCCGCCCGACGGTACACAAACGGCATCGTCTGCGAAAAGAAGATAATACTTTCATTTACCCCCTGCGCCGAGAGTGGTTTTTCCAGAAACGCAATCGACTCGACAAACGAAAGCCGCCCCACACGCTCGTCCGCTTCACCGACATCGTGCCCGCACAACCGCAACGTCTCGACCATTCCCGCCGACGAAAAAATCTGTTTTGCCTGAATCGTTTGCCCCGACTCCAAAACGATTTCACCGATCTCACCAATTTCGCCGCTCGTGCCGCTGCCTGTCCGTAACGCCGACACGCGTTCGCCCATCTTCAGCTCGCCGCCGTTTTCTTCATACTTTTTCAGCAATAACTCAATGACATGTTTCATCCCCTGCACAGGACGGCCGAATCCGGTTTCATAAATACTCTTCCACATGATAATGAAAGAGAACAGCGCCATGTCATCCTCACCAGCGTTTCCGTAATACATGAGAGGGCACAACAGCATCTCGCGCAACAGCGGCTCAGTCAGGAATTTATCAATATATTGCCGCGCGGAAATCGCTTCAATCTCCGATCCGACCGCCGCTTCGTCAAATCGCGCCAGATCTGTTCGCATCTTGTCAAATCCGTCAACCTGAGCGGGAAAAACGCGCGCAATCTCTTCCCGCAAAAACGCCGGATCATTACTGAAGCCGACCGATGCTTGCGGAAATGCGATCCGTGAAGTCGACTGCGGAACCAGCCCGAGTTCGTCATACCGGATGCGCAGCTGACGAAGTAAGCGCGTGAGTGCCGCAGCCCGCGTACCTTCGGCAACGATATTGGTCATCGCATGCAGGCCCACATCCAGCATCCGCCCGGAACGCTGATAGTATGAGTTCAGCCCTCCTGCAACAGTGTGCGACTCGAGGATGCAGACGGATTTTCCGAAATGGGAAAGCCTGATCCCGGCCGCAAGCCCCGACAACCCCGCACCGATAATCACCGCATCATATGTCATATCCACTCCACGAAACTGCGTTATCTTTACACAAGCTGATCTGCAACATCATACCCGCAATCGATTGATATTTCCGTATAACTGTATCGGTTGAGTGTCATCATGCAAGCAAATCCCGTAAAGTATGAAACCCTACGTTTTTTTTAAAAGCACTCTTACGATAACTGAAATCCCTTTACATGTTTATCGAAGAATGCACGATTGTGAATTATAAGCGAACAATTTGCATTTTGTATTTGTATTCGGGCAAAACAGGAATGCACAAATTATCGACACAAAACGGGCAATACGGATATCATATTATCTCAGAGGGAAGGAATTTGAAATGAGCAATGCAAAAGAAAAGAATGCGCGCATTGGTTTGAAGATGATGGTCTCGATCGGTATTCCGGTAGTCGCACTGGCAATCATCTCCATCATTGCACTGGCACGTCTGGAAAGTGTTTCCGGTTTTCTGATCCAATCCCTGAATGATCAAGTCAATACATCCAATGAAAAAATCCTGAGTGCAGACCGTGACTTTTATCAGGCCATGCAGGCATATCTGAAAATGCGCGGGACCACCGATCCGGAAATCCTTAACGCTGAAGCCGGTGACTTTAAAGAAAATGCACAGCAAACCATCGACCGCGTCACTCAATCAGTCGATGCCCTTGCAGGCTCCGCAGCGATGGCACTGAGCCACCCGGATTCGCACAAAGACATCAAGACTCTTTTTAGTGATTTCCAGAAACAGTTTAAAATCTGGTCTGAAAATTTTGATCCTGCGCAAAACAAAATCAACGATGAAGCGTTATTCTGGAAGTCATTCAACAATGCGCGTGGCTATATCGACGAGATTACCCAGATCATTGAAAACTACGCTGCCGACTCGGTCACGCAGAGCAAAAATCAGGTCAAGAATACCCGATTCTTTATCAGCGCGGTCGCACTGCTGGCGCTGTTGGTTTCCGCGATTGTCGGCACCATTCTCGCCCGCAGCATTTCAAGTATCATCAAGCAAAGCATGAAAGATCTTCTGTTCAGCGCGGAAGAAATCTCCGTAACGTCGTCGACAGTTGCCGATTCCAGCCGTACCGTTGCAGAAGCAAGCACAGAACAGGCCGCTTCCGTCGAAGAAGTTTCGGCTACACTTGAACAAACCGCCGCGATGGTGCAGGCCAACTCCGAAAACAGCAAGAAAGCCTACGACCTTTCCCGCAAAGTCACGCAAAGTGTCGGCAGCGGCAGCGAGCAGATGTCGCAGATGATGAAGTCGATGGACGAAATCAAACGTTCCAGCAATGAAGTCACGCATGTGCTTAAAGCCATCGAGGAAATCGCATTCCAGACGAATATCCTCTCCCTCAACGCCGCGGTCGAAGCCGCTCGTGCCGGTGATGCGGGTAAAGGGTTTGCGGTTGTCGCCGACGAAGTGCGCGGACTTGCCCACCGCAGTTCAAAAGAAGCCCAAAGCATTTCCGATATTATCGACCGGAATATTTCCATCTCCGAAACCGCCGCCGAAGTAACGTCTCAAGCTTTTGAATCCTTCAATGAAATCCAGAAAGAGATCGAGCAGATCGGACGGCTGATCGACAGCCTCGCGCGTGCAGGAGAAGAACAGAGTATCGGCATCTCCCAAATCTCCGATACCATGCAGAATATGGGCCAGATCGTCGAGAAGATCGCAGGTGATGCCAACCACAACCTTGAGCTTGCCGAAAAACTGCTCCGACCGGTTGAAGAAATGAAATCAATGGCAACCCGGCTCAGCGGCTCGCAAGATCACGCAGCAGCATCGACCACAGCCCTTTCGGTATACGGTAGATAGGAATAAAAGAGACAGCTGGATTATATCTCCGTATTGTTGCGCTGCGCTTTTTCGGATCTGTCGCAATCATCACGGAACGACAGCGCACCGGTCGGACAGATCTTCACACAGGCGTTGGGGTCAGTCCTCAGCGCCTGTTCTAATGGTTCATGCAAGGGAGAGCCGACCTGCACGGAAAATCCGCGTCCCAAAAACGCATGGCCAAGCGCTTCGCCCGCATTCTGCGCCACTTGAATGCACAGCCCGCACAAAATACATTTTCCCGGCTCATACAGAATATCCGCGTGACTGGTATCGATCCGGTAGATTTTCCGATGCGGTTTCAAACTATTTTCGTCTGCAGCGACGTGTTCACGATTTGAATGAACATTATAACCGCCACCATCTGCATGAGGAATCGGATGCGGCAGATACGCCCGTGCTCGAGCGCCCATCTCTTCCGCCAAGAGCCGAAGCTTGCAGTTGTCGGCAGCGCGGCAATCACAGTGCAGACAACGGGCAGCTTCCGCTTTTGATTTTTCTATTTCGTTTTCAGCAGATGTTGATTGAGGGCACGCCTCTGCTCCTTCACCTGCCAAATGCCTGAACACTCTTTTTTCTTCATCAAACAAGGTTCCCATATGCACCGAAAACCGATGCTGAACTTTTTCGCTGGGTAAACTTAAAATCGTTTGTTCATCCAATTCTTCGTTCATCAGCCGGTCAACAAAATGCGCGACATGAACACCGTCCGCAATCGCCCGCACCGCCATTTGTCCACAACCGTGTCTAGCTTCTCCGCAAAATGCGACTCTTGTTTTCACCGCATCAGGCAGCGCCTCTTTCCAACTTCTTCCTGCCTTGCCGCACGCAACGACGACAAAATCAATCTTCGTCTGATTAAACTCCGACTGGCGCAACTGAAACCACGACTGTGGATCATTTTCATTCATTTCATCCTGCACCCGTACACAGATCCGCTCTGACGGCATCCACAAACCAAGATCATTGTCTACGCATACATCACCAGCTCTTTCACGAAGACTTTGCGCCAGCGCCAGCCCGCGCTCGGACAGAACGATATCATATCCTTTCTGCGAAAGTACAAACGCCGCCGCAAGCCCGCTTGGGCCAGCTCCAATAATCCGGATTGTTTTTCTTTTTTCCTCTTTCTGGTTTTGTTCAATCTCAGATTGAGAGTCGCCTGCAAGCCCGCTTGATTTCTTCAGCGTGTCATAAAGAAATGACAAACCATGAAGCCTGTTTACATCGACCGACAGTTGTCCGTCATCCAAATGCCCGCGCCGACAGATTTTCTTGCACGAAGACGGGCAGATCGCTGACAGCGTCTGAGGCAAAATCAGCGACAGCATTGCAAGCGTCCCCGCCTCTTCAAACTTTCCACAAGCAATCAGCCGCAAAAATTGCGGAATCTGAAAACCTGCCGGACACGCCACTTCGCACGGCGCCTGACAATCGCCAACGTGATCGCTCAAGATCAATTCCAGTGCCGTCTTTCTCGCCTCTTGCACTTCCTCCGTATCCGTCCTGACAATCATGCCCTCACACACTGGTGTCGCGCACGCCGGAAGTAACCGGTTCTGATTTTTAACTTCAACCACGCAGACCATACAGCTGGTTCCGGGCGCGTAGCCTTTTGCATAGCACAGCGTCGGGATATGGATTCCGAGACACTCAGCCGCTTCAAGAATCGTTGCGTTTTCGGTGACCTTAATTGTCCGGCCATCAATCTCAAGCGTCGGCATCAGTCACCTCCACCGCGTTTTCCGGACAGACCGCACTGCAGCCGCCGCAACGCAAACACAGATCCGGATCAATCCGCTGTTTCTCATGCGCATTTCCCGAGATCGCACCGACCGGACACGCCCGCGCACACTGCAGGCAACCGATACAGTTTTCTGTGATCCGATACTTGATCAGCGCCTTGCAGGAATGAGCCGGACAACGCCCGCGTGTATGCGCTTCAAATTCATCAGCAAAAAACCGCATCGCAGAAAGCACAGGATTTGCCGCCGTCTGCCCCAGCCCGCACAGGCTCGTCTTCTTCACCATCAGCGCCAGATCTTTCAGTTGCTGCAGTTCCTCCGGCTTTGCGGTTCCTGCGCATAAGCGTTCGAGAATGTCCAGCATTCGCCGCGTTCCGATTCGACACGGTGCGCAACGGCCGCAACTTTCCTTTTGTGTGAATGATAAAAAGTACCGCGCAATCTCGACCATGCAGTCGCGCCCGTCGAGAACGACCATCCCGCCCGAACCCATCATCGCGCCCGCTTCGCGCAACGCTTCATACGTCACCGGCGTATTGAAATGTGAAACCGGCAAAACCCCGCCGCTGGGCCCGCCGATCTGCACGGCCTTCAGCGTCTGCCCGTCTTCAGCACCGCCGCCCCAGCCTTCAACGATATCGGAAATCGTCACTCCCATCGGCGCTTCGATAAGTCCGCCGCGTTTGACTTTTCCTGCGAGTGCGAATAATTTTGTGCCCGGACTTTTTTCTGTCCCCTGCTGTTGAAAAACTTCTGCGCCCTGCCGGATAATCAGCGCGACATTCGCCAGTGTTTCGACATTCTGGACTAATGTCGGTAGTCCATACAAACCGCTCTGCGACGGATATGGCGGCTTGAGCGTCGGCATGCCGCGGCGTCCCTCAATCGATGAAATCAGCGCAGTCTCCTCGCCACACACAAACGCGCCCGCACCGGAAACGATTTCAATCTCACACGAAAAATCACTGCCCAGAATTTTCTCACCCAACAATCCGGCACGTTGACAAGACTGCAACGCCTGCCTGATTCTCGCAAGCGCAAGCGGATACTCGGCGCGAATATAAATGTACCCTCGTGTTGCACCGGTACAGTACGCCGCAATCAGCATCCCCTCAAGAATTCCGAACGGAAAACTCTCCATCAACGTCCGGTCCATGAATGCGCCGGGGTCTCCCTCATCACCATTGGCGATGACAACCGAGTTTACCGTCTCACCTGTATCCGCAACGTTCTGCCGCGCAAGCCACACTTGCCGCCATTTCTCCGCTGCAGGAAATCCGCCGCCGCCACGCCCACGTAAACCCGATTTTTCAATAATACCAGTCCAGTCTTCCGGACGTTGTTCTTGCAGACATTTTTTCAATCCGTCAAATCCGCCTTCGCGTTGATATGCAGATAAATCAACCGGGGAAACATTCTGCATCCGCTGCAGTAATACAGACGACCACGGTTGTTGTGCCTTCTCAAACTCACAGGATATAGAATTTGTTTGCATAGACGTTTTTCCCGTCAGCGCAACATCCAACACCCGCACCGCTGAGCGCATCACACGAGCAACCGGATTCATCTTGGGAAACATCCGATCCAGCAATGACAATAGCAACGGATCATCCTGCACATTGGCAAACCGCGTCATGGTCTCGCCCTGCTCAATTACAAGTAAAGGTGCGGCAAACGACCAGCCCGAACACCCCGTTTCCTGCACAACAAATCCGCGCGATACACTTTCGTCTTTTAACCGGCGATACACGTCTTCGGCACCTGCTGCGCGACAACTGGCGCATGTGCAGATGCTCAGCCGCCCTCGCACGTTTGCAGCAGACACATCCTGCTCTGCCCGTTTTTTTTCTTCATCTTCAAAATCAGAAGCCGACCCCGCCTGCCGGTTTTTCTGCTGTAAAAAATGATCAAGCGTCTGACGAACCGTGTCCGGACGGACATGCCCAAAGATTACGCCATCAATCTGCACGGCAGGCGCAAGCACACAGCATCCGAGACAGCCGACTTTTTCAACAGTAAAGGTTTTCGTTTCATCCGTGTCTTCATGCGAAGCGATTGACAGCGTTTGCCGGAATGCCGATACAAGACGCTCAGCTCCTTTGACATGGCAGGCTGTGCCCGTACACACGCGGACGATATGTTTGCCGCAAGGCTTCAGACGAAACTGCGAATAAAACGTCGCCGTCGACACAACCCGTGCCAACGGTAACGACAACGTCTGCGCCACCAAACGCAACGCCTCTGCTGATAAATACCCCTCGCGCACTTGCACCTGCTGTAGCATCGGGATCAGCCCGAAACGTTCCGGATTTTTTTGCGACGGTTCCGCCGCAGATGAAACTTCCGACCGGTCACTACTCATCCGCATTTCCAATCCGAAGCAGCCGCGTCTCTGTCCTCACCCAAATTGAATTTTTTGTAAACGCAGGTGTCGCTGCCGTCGGCTCGGACAGCTGCAGCGTACCGGCAACATCCCACTCTTTATTTTGATCAATTTTTATTGCCGTAAGGTTTCCCGCACGGTCCAGAAGCCACACGACACCGGCCGCCCACGTCGGCGACGCATAATACCCCTCATCAGTATCGTGCATCCACAGCGTCTTTCCGCTTGTGGCATCGACACAACTGACGGTGCCATATGATGCGCACAAAATCACTTTTCCCTCAGCCACCAGCGGACTCGACGTATCCGGCAGCGGCGGCATTTCATTCCAGATAATTTCTGGTTTATTTGTCTGCTTAGACGTTGCGAACTGCGACGTATTCTCAGCCGTTTCTTTTGTTCCGATGCAAAAAAGCCCTGCGCCATCCATTGCCGCATAAACTTTGCCGTCATGAAAAACAGCAGACGGCGCGACTTCACCAAACAGCCCCTTCACCCGCCAGAGTTCTTTGCCTGAACCCGGATCATACGCAATGACATCCGGCTCTCCGACAGTAAGGATCTCGCAAAAAACAGCCTGCTCCGCGTTTTTACAATTCAATACTGAAATCACAGGCGAGGCCCATGACATGCTACCTGTTCGCGGGGTTGTCCATTTTATTTTTCCGGTGGAGATATCGACACCAATCAGGCGGCGGTTTTCCGCATTGTCATATTGAATAATTACCGTGCCGTTTGCATACGCCAAGCTCGATGCGTAGCCATAGTGGTTTTCCTCTGCACCAAGAGCAACCGACCAGAGCAGGTTTCCGTCAAAATCAACACCTGAAAGAATCCCGCTGCCGAAAATCGAGGCGACAACATTGCCGTCAGTCACTACCGTTGCCGCTGCCAGGCCTGCTTCACCTTTGATCTCTTTTCGGTTTGCCGGTAACGCTGGCAACGGCACATTCGTCTGCCAGAGGATTTTCATCCGCACCGCATCAATACATAAAACCGTCTGCGTTTCAAGACTGTCTGCCGCA
The DNA here is from genome assembly GCA_003249795.1 of bacterium. Taxonomy (GTDB): domain Bacteria; phylum Planctomycetota; class SZUA-567; order SZUA-567; family SZUA-567; genus SZUA-567. Next base: position 23,113 of record QKHZ01000066.1, read on the forward strand.
CTCAGAAAAACCTTCCCATTCCAGATAACAGGCGAACCGAATCCTTTGTGCGGTAATTTGATTTCGTTTCGGATTTTCAACTTCGCAGGATCAAGTTCGACTTCAAACGGAGCGATGCCATTTCCAAGCCCGCCGCGAAAACACGGCCAGTTTTGCAGCCACTCTTTCATGGCAGGCGGATCGAATTTTGGTTTTTGAACAATGACTTGCGTCTTCGGTTCCGGCACCTGCTCCGAAACGATCTTTTTCGGAATAATATATTCAGGCTCGTCAGGCAAAAGAAGAATCCCGCATAGAACCGCCGCAAAAACAACAACAAACAAAACCATTCGCATCTGATTTCTATACGTTGTTTCCACCCCATTATGTTCGCGCAACGTGAGCATCTTCCGACTGCTGCGCATCCATAAATGCATGACAATCAGCAAGACAACAATTCCGCCGCCAAGAAAATAGCGCCCCTGTCTCTGCAATACGGCACCATCGACACACGCCTGTCGGTAGCGCTGATCGAGTTGGCGGATCTGTTTTGACAACTGCTCATCCTGCTGCCTTGAGTACTGCAGTTTTATAGAATGAAGCTCTACCAGCATGCTCTGGCCAGACTGCTTCAGAGAAAATCGATTGCCAGCCATGATGCCGCCAACAACAATACAATAAACCAGCGTTACCAGCACCATCGCACGCGCGGAACGCTGACGGAGCTTCTGCCAAGCCAGACTGTTTTTCTCCTCATCAGAATCCGGCATTCACATCTCCAGCGGCTTTTCTGTTTCAGGCAAGGCTGACCCCATTTTTTGTTGGTCAACAAATGCCTGCCGCGGACACGCCTGCCAGCACCGCCCGCAGCGGATACAGCGCGACGGGTTTGCTAGGTAGTCTTTGCGCCCGCGCCGAAGCGTCAGCCCGATTAAACCAAGCATCGCGATTATACCAAGTCCGCCACCAGCGATGTTACCCATCAACAGACCATTATGAATCACTCGCTGCGCTCTTGCATTTGCTTCTTCAACCGTCATGCCCGATTGGCGAAACCCATCCAACAGCGCTGTTTCATCCCAGCGGTATCTCTTCACCGCTTCAGGATCTTCTTCATTCAAAAGCCGCGCGAGAATCACGTCCGGATTCTTGTTGGTTACCCGTGTGCTAAGAGACCGGCCAACAGACGACAGCGCAACCGCAACCACCGGTAACAATAAAATCAGCAGGACAAGAATGATCCTCTCTCTTTTAAGCTCCTGCGGCGTAAACTCACCTGAGACAGGCGAATCAATCGCACCGACCGGACATGCATTCACGCACATTCCGCACCGCACACAGTGATCCGGCGTAATCGCCAGATTCGTTTTCGCAAGTCTTGCACATGCTCCCAACACCGCGCCATACGGACACACATACCGGCAATACGGACGCGCAATCATCGTTGAAATCAGCAGGACAATTCCTCCGGCAATCAAAATCGTCATGTCACCGCTGAGCCGGTATATATTCACAAATGGATCGATCGCGCACAGCAGAAACCGACCCGCCGAAGCGGTGATCATCACCACCGCCAGCACAACCCACGGCAGAAACCGCAGAACTCTGTCCACAAGCGGCCATACCCGTAGCGGTTTTATTAAGACAATCTCCTGCAACGCACCAAGCGGGCACACACCCGAGCAGAATACACGCCCCCACAATAGCGCCGACAGAATCGGCAGCAGAAAAAACGATACCACATACACCGGAAGTGCCGCATCATTTGCCAGCGCATACACCACATTCTGAATACTGCCGACCGGACACACGCACCCGCCACGAACAACGCCGAAATATGCCGCACCGAAACACGCAATCAGAAATAGTCCTTTTCGCGAACGACTCGTCATTGAAAACCATGCCGCCAACCCCAACGCCGCCGCCAATACGCCGATATCCAGATAATCACGCCACGCAGGACGGGGCGCAGGCGTCACCCGTGCGGGGCGCTCGTATCCCGACTCAAACTCGGGACGGGGAAACCGGTCTTCAGCCGACACCACCGGCATCTGCAACCGGACTGGAAATTTTCCCTCATGCTTCTGAATCATTACAACCGGCACGAGCGTCCAAAACAGGACAATCAGAATAATGGCAAAAAAAAGTTGGCGGAGATGAACACGGCGGCTGGTCTTCATAATCCGCCTCCGATATTTTTCGCCGGTTTTTTCGGCGCAGTTTTTTTGGGCACACTGGACGATGGTTTTATTTCGCCGTCTTTCAGTAAATACGGCTGGTCTGCAGAAACACGGACGATCGCGTTTGTTGGACAATGATCGGCAATCGCGCAACGGTTACAGTTCAGGCACCGGTCATGCCGGATCTGCAGGTACAAACTGCCGTTACCGTACTGCTCACACGCACGTACACAGCGCCCGCACGCAATACACAACTTTTCATCAATCGTATATTCAAAGTAAGGGTCTTCGACAAACGTGCGCTTGATTGCGCCAGTCGGACAGAGTTGGTTTTCTGCAGCCATGTCGCGTTTCGCCGCATAGGTTTCAAGATACCCGCTGCACAAATCGCAATAGCCACAGATGGCGTAGGAGTGGACACACTTGACCGCAGACGGATTCAGCACACATTCACGTTCGCACCGCCCGCAGCCGATACATTTGCGCGGATCAATCTGCCAGACCGTTGCGTGTGCAGTCGACCGGCGCAGCAACGCACCGCCGCTTATAGCCAGCGCGCCGAGCCCGACCCATCTGAGAATGGTTTTTAAAACGCTTCTGCGCTCTTGCACGCTTTCGTCATTCACAGCGACCGCCTCCCCCGACCAGATGATACTCTCTCGCCTTTCTTATTGTTGTACCATTTTCTGCATTCGGTTTCTAATTTTATGAATTCTCCTTTGCTGAATATTCCAGAATACAACTGCTGGCCCAATGCAAAGGAATGGTATCAGAATCAAAAGCAGCCACGAAGTTTCAATATAACGTTCTATCTCTTCGATCTGTCGGACTTCCAACACACTTTGCGACGGGTCATCCGGCTGATAATGTATGTTGACATTTATTGCAATCGGATACCGCGCAACAAGAGACTTGGCCTCCTGCTGATTTCGTAACAGTTCATAGCCAAACCATGGCCTCGTTGACTCATATTGTTTGCCATTAACCTCATATCTGTATGCTACTGAAAAATCATATCGTTCAATCTCACCAATTGTTTTTACGACTTTTACAACCTCAACCCCACTTCGAACAATCTCTGCATTCACAACCGGCCAAGACTCTGCCTGCCTTATTAAAGACCGTTCATGATATGCTTGGCTGAGTCTCAGACCCAGTACACAAAAAATAAACAAAAACATAAATGCCACAGCCGCATAACATGCGACATGAAACAGCCTCCCTTTTTTATCCTCTCTTATGTATTGTTCAGGTTGTTCAATTGTACCCAGAATAACAGCTTTCTTTCTTATAATCGCAACTTGTCTTACTGCTAAACCAGATAAAAAATCCTTATCAACAACGGTAGAGTTCCATAACCAGCCTGCTATTTCTTTCGGCAAATATATTATAGCTTCTGTCTTCTTT
>QKHZ01000095.1 GCA_003249795.1 bacterium
CATGTTACTGCGATATTCGCTCCATGTCAACGAAAAGATTTCATGTTTACTAATGAACAGTGGGCTGTTCCATTCGAGCAGCCCGCTGTTTGATTCTTCCTATGTGTTCCGGTTATTTGACGCGCGGCTTCTTACGCGGTTTGCGGCCTCTTACCGCGAGATACACAACCGCCGCCACCACCAGCGCAATCGCCACCCCCAGCGCGATGATAACCGGATCTGCGCCGGCGCCATTCTCTGCCTCAGGCATGGGTGTTGGCGATGGCATGAGCGTCGGTTTAGGCGTTGCCGTCGGTCTCGTAGTCGGCTTGGCCGTCGGTTTTGCGGTCGGTTTCGGTGTCGGGCGCGGTGTCGGGGTCGGCTTCTCATTCTGATCAAGCTTCGCGGTCACCATATCGTTGAGTGTTTCAATTGGGACTTTAACCAACGAATATTTACTGGACACGGCCATCCAGTCGCTCTCGAACTCTTCCGGATAACGCACGGTATTTGACGTCAGTTTATAAAAGAGATCGTCGATATTACGCGGTGGCTTTCCCAAAAAGATGACCTGATCCGCTTCCCTGATTGCATATTCGCCAAAGTCATAATCAGATCCGGCGAAGATAACCGTTTCCACGGAATATACACCGAAGCTTCGGGATGTGTTTTCTTCTTCGCTCCAGCCCTCATTGGGTCGTTCAGCATTCGGAACCATTGAAATCTTGAAGTGCTCAGGAATATAAAGAGTTTCCAGCTCGCACCACCCGAAGACGCAGTCGTCGATCTCCTTGAATGTATCCGGAAGTACAACCGTTTTGAGTCCGAAGCACCGTTCAAATGCTCCCAACCTGATCCGCTCAAGGCTGGCGGGAAACGTAATGTCCTGTAGCTTTTCGCAGAAATAGAAAGCGCTGATATCGATCACTTTCAAACCTTCCGGCAGATTGATGTGCTCCAATTGGAAGCAGCTGCTGAAAGCGGATACCCCGATGATCTCCACACTGTCCGGCAGCGTGACTTCGCGCATGTCGCAACCGCTGAAAACCTCGCCTTCGATCACACGGATGTTTTTTGACAGTTTCAACTCCTGAATGCCGCTACCTTGAAATGCTGCGGGTTCCAGCGTCGTCACCGAGTCGGGAAGAATGACGCACGTCAGCGATCTGCAATTGGAAAAGGCGCCCGCTCCAATCGTTTGCAACGTTGAGGGAAACGATATCGTCTGCACATTTCTGCTGTAAAAAGCCCACGCGGAGATAGACCGGATCCCTTCCGGAATCACGACGTCCTTCACACGTATGTCGGACAGCACGACGGCTTTTTTGACATGATCGATCAAGAGTCCATCGGAAACAACAAACGACCGGTTCCCCTCCTGAACCTCAATCTGAAAGGGCATGAACTTAGGATCTTGATAGACAACGCGAAAGATCGGGGTGAATCGGTCTTCGTGTGATATTAAGATTCTTCCTGTTTCATCCTTTCTTTCAAGATTTTTATACGAAACGTCATACATGCAAAAATCAGTTACGTTCTTTCCGATAACCAGCGTTTTGACAGTTTTCTCCGGTCCGTTATGCAGATAATCCATCCAGGCCGCATCGCTTTCCATTGTCAGAACCCCGTCATCGGTAAGGTTCCAACCACGGCCTTTGTCCGTTACGACGGGTACAGTCGCTTCCGCCTGCGCAGATGATGCTTCCGAATTCTCGGCGGGTGTGACGTCCTGAGACAGAGCGGTTCGCCCACCCGTCTCCGCATCGACGGCTGCCTGTATCTCACTCAACGGTATGAATGTTATTTTGTCGCGCACCCATTTATCTACGCTGCTGCTGTTCCATTCACTTGTGTACTCTTTGGGACAATAGATGTTCGTTGTGTATTCTTCATTCAGCAGTTTACCAATGTCCCTTGGCGGTTCGTCAAAAAAATATGCGTTGTCTACCCGATAAAAAGCAAGCGCGTCAAAGTCGT
>QKHZ01000116.1 GCA_003249795.1 bacterium
GAGCTTGTTACTGTGGACTATCTGATTGATGCGCTGAATCTGAGTCGACAAACCATTTACCGAATGCGCAAAACACGACAAATGCCCGAGCAGGTGATCTTACCTCGCCGTGCGCTGCGGTGGTTCAAGGATGAAGTTGATGCCTGGGTCGCCGCCAAATGCCCTCCCCAAAACCTGTGGCGTGAAATGTGGCCTTCTGTGAAAGGAGGACGCTGAAATGAGAGTCTTTCGCCGATACAAAAAAGACGGTACACCATACAAAAAATGGTATGTGGAAGTTGTAGGATTTCGCTGGGCCGGTTTTACTGATAAACGTCTTACCGAAGAGCTTGGCAACCGTATTCAACGACTGAGCGACTTTCTTGAAGCCGGTTCCAGACCGGACAAAGAATGTCTGGCGTGGTTGGCCTCTCTTTCAAACTCTTTCCGTGCATTACTTGAAAAACGCGGCTTGATCGATGCGAAAAACATCGGCGCAATCAAGAGCGTTCAGACGCATCTGGAAGAATGGAAACAGTCCCTGATCAATAAAGAAGCATCCGAGCGGTATACGCGGGAAGCTCCAGCACGAGTCCGCCGTGGCCTAAACGAAATGGGCTGTGTGCGGATCATGGATCTGAAAGCCTCTGATCTTCAAAACTGGCTGCAACAGAAACGCCGTCGTGATGGCAGCAGCACCGACACCTTGAACAACTATCTCAGCAGCTTCAAAGCGTTTGCTTCGTGGGCGACACGTAGCGGTTACTTACCTGAAAATCCGTTGCGTCATATCAGTGACTTGAACAATACAGAAGCGCCGCGTCATCCCAGACGAGTCAGTAAACCAGAAGAGATCACGAAGCTGATTGAAACAACCCTCAATCAGCCGTTTCATCATGGCCTCACCGGACGGCAGCGATTTGTGCTGTATTACCTGATCCTATCCACCTCAGGTCTGCGCTGGAAAGAAGCGCGCCTTGCAGAAGTCAAAGATCTTCGTTTTAATCATGATTCCGGAACGCTGACAGTTCGGCGCGGTGTTGGCAAGGCCAAGAAAAAAGAAAGCATTCTGCCGCTCTTGAAAGAAACGATCCCGGTGTTGCAATCGTATATTGAAGACAAAGAAGGTACCGACAGGATTTTCCCCGGCATGTGGAAAGGGCGTGGCGCGGAAATGCTGCGTGCGGATCTTGAAGCGGCAGGGATTGAGTATCTAACAGCAGACGGCTATCTTGACTTCCATTCACTGCGCAAAACCTTTATCAGCCGAATGGCCAATGCAGGGACTCCGGTCGCGATTCTGAAGGAATGGGCACGACACTCCGACATCCGCACAACGATGCGGCATTACGTTTCGATTGACCAAAGTGCGATGTCTGATGCAGTAGAAAAACTGCCGTCCGTACTTCCGGCTGAACAACTGCCTGCAGGCTTTGGTATGGCAGAAAATCGTGGGCCGGTTTATGGGCCGTTTACCGGGCCCATAAGGGGTACCGCAGGTGACGTCCTGTTACAAAATACATCCGAATATGCTTGCATAACCAACAAAAGAAAAACCCCGGAAGTCCTTAATCAGAAAGGAGATCCGGGGTTATTGATGTTGGAGCGGGCGAAGAGATTCGAACCCTCGACCCCCACCTTGGCAAGGTGGTGCCCTGATTCTGCTATCTGTTGATAACTAAGATGTTATGGAAGTCAGAAAAGGTGTCTTACCAATTTTCTTTTCGGTTTTCTTACCGGAAAATTAAAAACCGATAAGACCGCAAAGTCATGTTCATAATGTGAGCCAGTTAAGTTGGTTAAAAGAACAGAGCACCATCTTTTTTGAGCAAACTTAGCAAAATCAAGGTGGTGCTCTGGGACAATCGGGACATCTTTGCTTGTGTGAAATCGATTCGTAATTCTACACAGAACACTTGAAGTCGTATATCATGTTCATACTGGTTTTCAACCTTTTCCT
>QKHZ01000240.1 GCA_003249795.1 bacterium
CATTCTGATTCGGAGAATAAGTTATACCGTAATCGCCGATTTTCGTCCTCTTTTTTTTACAGATCTTGTCAACACGTGCAGTAAATGTGCAGAATCCCTGCACTGAGCAACTCGCAGCTGAGGACGGTTCCCCAAAACAAACCCCAAAATAACACGCACTGTCATGAATCATGGTTGCCCTGCCAAGAGACAAAGCAACCATGATTATTACGAATTGAAAAAATCCGGCAACATTATTTTCCAGCCAGAATCATTACCAGCTGCGGGATGATCTGCGCGGCAAAGTTAGCGCATCCACGGTCATTCGGGTGCAGCCCACCGTACAGGCCCTTACTCACATTCAAGGAATTACGCGCATCCAGCCCGAGATCAATAATATCGATCTTCTTGTCATCCGGATGATTGGAGCGATGAATCTCAACGGCCTCTTTAAGCTTGGCGGCATAAAACTGGCCAAACGGAATGAGGACAACGAGCTGCGCATCCGGTGCGCTTTTGCGCAGCGCAGCCAGTCCCTGCACCATACTGGCGAAGGTATCGCTCGGGTTCGACTTGTGCAGGATATCGTTTGTACCGTAGTTGATCATGATCAGCGCCGGTTCCTGCCCTGTCTGTCCATAGCCGCTGATGTGGCCTGCGCTGTCCAGAAGCGAGTGGTTGTTGCCGTCAATCTTGTTCCACCGGCTCAGGTCGTCGTGATAGGTTCCGCCCTGCCCGTTTTCCGAATCGGAGATGACATAATACCCGGGAACGTCTCCGGGCGGATTGTCGCCTTTGTTCAGCCACCCGCTCCAGCCGCATGCGCTGTTGCAATACTCATAGCCGAGTGTGCGCAATGACTGCTCGACCAGATGCGAGTATGATGCCAGTTGGCTTGCACCGATGCCTTCGGTGATGCTGTCGCCGATGACGAGCGCCCACTTGCTGTCGGGCTCAGAATCAACCGGCTTGGCGGTTTCATCCAACTGAAGGCCTTTGACGCGCAGGACATTGACCGCACTCTCACCGGGTGCGCCCCAGCGCAATTTCTGTTGCGAGCTGGTCAGATACACACAGAGTTCATGCTCGCCTGTCCCTTTGAGGTTTTCAAGTTTCACCTCAGGCACACATCCGGTTGTCGTCCACTTTCCGTCAACCGAATATGTAATCGTGGGGCCGGAAAATTTTTCAGGATAGGTCGAGGTATCCAATAGCAGCGTCGCCACCGGCTCCTTGGCCGTCGTCGTCCAGCGAATGCGGCAGTATGCACCGGCGTTCCAGGTCTGGCGATACTCTGAACCGCCGCGGTTGTCGTTTCCGACCCAGTTACCGGGTGAAAAGACAAATGCCTTTGAATCGACTCCAACGGTAATCGTCTTTACCGGTTCCGGCGCAGTCGTTACAGCCTCTTCCGCAAATAAGCCGGTACACATCACAGCACACGCAGCCAACATCAGTACGGAGCGGTACATGGTCATTGCATTCCTCCTCTCTCTGTGAACAAGCCAGATTAAAACGAATTCAGCATCCCGTCAACAGCTTTTTGTGTTCATTTTTTTTATCACAAAATACAACTCATTGATTCCCCCGAAAAACGATTCACCGACGGAAATTTGAATAAAATCATGCTTTCACGATTGACGAATCGAATAAATCGTGTACGCTTCCCCTAACCGAATATATGGAACCGAATATATGAAATCATCGAAGCTCCCTGACAAAACACCACTCTACCGGCAGATCTACCGTCACTTCCGCGACGCGATCCTCAGCGGTCAGCTTCTGCCCGGTGCGCATATCGCCGCCAGCAGCGTACTGGCCAAACAATTCGGTGCAGCCGTTGACACGGTGCAGACGGCGATGGCGGCGCTTGAGGCGGAGGGGTTGATCGAGCGGAGCCAGCGCAAGGGGTCGTTTGTCAAAGGCAATACCCCGCGCTTGTCGAGTGTGGGCATTTTCTACGACAATATTTTCTGGCAAAAAGGCAGCATGGATTACTACCGCGTCCTGTCCGGACAGCTGCAACAACTCTTAAGTCAGGAGAAAATCGCGTTTCGGCTTTTCCCGGAGCCGCACAACAGCGCAAAGATTCCAAGCGACCTGATCACCTCCGCCAGCCGCCTTGAGGTTCAAGCCGTGCTTGTTCCGCTGATCGTCGGAATCAGTCAGCAAGAGTTTGACGCCCTCGGCGTGCCTGTCGTGTTTCAGGCTGATGCGATTAACTATGACCTCCGCTCGCTTGTCGACCAGACCGTCAGCTATTTTCTCAGAAACGGCTGCAAAACTGCAGGCCTAATCACCACCACAACAGACGACCACCCGCTTAAAAATCTTTATCTGAATGCACTGCAAAAAGCTGGCCTGCAAACAAACGAACAGTGGATCAGCACACCGCCGGTTGCACCGGATGCGTGGGAGATGGAGGAGTTCGGCTACCGCTCATTCTGCGCAATGAAAAACGCTGGGGCGGAAGGGTCGCTGCCCGATGGACTGCTGATCTATCCCGATACTCCGGCAAAAGGCGCGATGCTGGGGATCACACAGCACAACATCCGTATCCCGCAGGATTTGAAACTGGTCATGCACAGTAACGCGGGGATGGAGTATTTCATGCCGTTTCAGCCAGCACTGATCCAGAATGATCCGGCGCTGGCGGCTGCAAAAATGCTGGAGCTTGCCCGCCGCCGTGTCGCCGGTGAAAATCCGCAGCCGTTTGCCACCGCCTATAAACTGATTGAACCGTCTGCATAACACTGCAGCTTTTTATCCCTCCCCGATAAAAAAAAGGAACCCCATGAAAAGCACATTGAAGTTTGACAGATCAGTCCCTTTCTCCGCGGAAAACTTCTCGGGACTCACGCGGAACCTGTTCGGTAACGGCCGGCTCTTTGTCAATGTCGCCCCACACGGCGGGATCACCGAAGTGTCGTACTGGAACAGGCAGCATCAGGGCGCAGCGAAGTTTTTCAAAGGCGACTCGGAAAGCCCTTGGGTCAAGTGCCTGCGCATGTATGCGGAGCTGGATGGGCAGCGCTATTACCTGCCGCTTCAGAACACGTCACTGTATCCGTTCGGCCACACCAGCCACTGCACCGTCGGCGGCGTCAAGTTCCGGCATCAGCTGCAGCTTCTTCCTGACGCACTCGTACAGCGGTTCAAGGTATTGGCAAACCCGAAGAAAAAGAAGATTGCCATCAACATGCTTCATCAGGAAGCCATTTCCGCCTTCAGCCGTTCGAACCGCAAGTGGACAGACATGGTCTTTGACAAAAAAGCGGACGCACTGATCTGCTCGTGCAAAGACGAGAATCCGGACAAAGGCCTTTGCGGTGACGTCGGCCTTGCGCAACTCGGCCTGTCCCACCTGCATGACATGCCACAGTGTACAACATGGATCGCTATCGGCTGCGACACGAAGTTGAGCCACAGCCGCGGCTATCACGAACGCAGCAAGCACTACCTTTCCGGACAGCCGACCAAACATGGCGAAGGCGCAATTTTTGTCCTCTTCGCCCCGTCAAAACCGGCGCTTCTAAAACGCCTCGCCCAGCTTCAGAAAACAGTGTTGAAAGAGTGCGACTCGCAGATGCAGGAGCATGACCAAAAAGCCGCCGCCCGCCCGCAAGTCTCCACCGGTAACGACGTGCTCGACTCCGCGTTCAACCAGTTTCCGCAGTACATCGACTCGATGCGCCTTCCCGACAAACCCGGCGCCATCCGCGCGACCCTTGCCGGATACTTCGTCTGGGGATGGGACGGGATGACTGCACCGGTATCGTTCTGCCTTGCCAATGATCCGGCCTCAGCCCGTGACAACTTGCGTTTCTTTGCATACAACAAAGACAGGAATTGGGGAATCCCGCACCTCTATACAACCGATTTCAGCCTGAAGATGAAAGGGCCGTTTCCGGCACAGGCGCAACTGATTGCAGACCTGTACCACTATGTTGCCACCACCGGCGACATGAAACTGGCCAAAGAGCTGATGCCGACCTGCAAGTTCATTCTCGATCACTGCCGCAAAGACATCGTCGGCGACACCGGCCTTGTCCGCGCCTACGCCCTCTGGCCTGACTTTCCTGAAGCGATGGAAGAAACCGGCGACGATATCAGTTCGATGAACAACTCGCTGCTGTATCAGGGGCTGCGCGTGATGGAGTACCTCACCGCCAAACTGGGCGACACGAAATATGCGAAAGGTTGCGCCGACTGGGCGAAAAAACTCCGCGCCGGATTTATCAAATACCTGTTCGACCAAGAACACGGCTACTTCATCTCCAGCTGCGATTCCAAGACGCTCAAGCCGAGAAAACACTACGTCCCGCAGGCGATCTTCTGGATCACACCCTTTGCCCGCGAGCTGGCATCACACGCACCGAAACGCATCTCCGCGTTTATGGAAAAACACCTGCGCACCGACATGTGCCTTCTCACCGTCCCGCGCTGGGACAGCGCATGGATGGCAGACGGCAACCAGATCGGCGCAACCTATCCGGCAGCCGACGCGTTCTATCTGAACCTGAACAAAACTATCGGTTACGGTAAAGCGATCAAAGAATGGGCAAATGATGTCGAGTGGTTCTGGCAGCGCCACACCGTCCCCGAAGCCTTCACCCCCGAAGCGATCAACGAATCCGAAATCGGCGTCGACAACTGCGGTTGCAAGCAGCTTCAGGCACTCACCGCATGGCACAGCGGCGCGTTTGTGGGCATGGCCGGCATCGATGTCGACCACGAGGGACTGACGCTGACACCGTGGGGCGACAGCCCGATGCGTATCCGAAACCTGATCCTGCAAGGACGCTCCATCGACCTGAAACTCTCCGGCAAGGGCACCCACATCCGCTCCCTGAAGGTCAACGGCAAAGCACAACCGGCCGGAATCAGCAAGCTCCTGTGGAAAAACTTGAAAGGCAAAAGAATCCGCATCGAACTCGTGCGTACAACCGCCGCGCCGAAAGTGCCGGAGCTGCTTCGTGCCGACGGACTGGCAATCACAAATGCAAAAACATCAGGCAAAACGCTCAGCTTTACCGCAAGCGGGATGATGAATTCAGAGCTGGTGATCCGTGCGAAAAAGAGCGCAAACGTCGAAATTGGCGGCAAGCCGGTCAGCGCAGAATACAACAGGGAACTGGGAGCAATCGTGATTCCGGTCGAATCCGGCAGCAAACTCGCGATCAACATCACGGCCTAATACGGAGAAAATACAACACACACCCAGCCACGCAGCAGATGCACAGGAGCCCCCGCCGGGGCGATGCAATCATCGGCGCGGTTCAGCCGATGTCAGCATCGTCCAAGGGGGCGACTGCGCAGATGCGGGCGAATGACATTCACAGCCCTATACCCGCACGATCATGAAACACAACACCAAAACAAAACGCACACCGAGAACAGGTGTGCGTTTCTTTATTCAGATTCCGGTAGCAAGCATCGCGGCTTTTAGCAACATGCGCGGCGCTTTTCCGTCAACGGTATCGGCCTCAAGCCGAAAAGCCGTGTTACTTGCTGGCAAGAGCGCGGTTAGCGGCCTTGGCAAGACGCGACTTCTTGCGGTTGACGGTATTGGGATGGACATAGCCCTTGGTCTTCGATTTATCGAGAGCCTTGGCCGCAGCACGCAGACCGGTTTCGATCTGTCCAGCATCCTTGGTTTCGAGTACAGCGTTGAAGCTCTTGAGAACTTTCTTGATGCGTTCCTTACGCACACGGTTGCGCATGGTGCGTTTTGCACTCTGACGGACGCGCTTCTTTGCTGAGGCAATATTCGGCATAACTTTCTCCTGATGTATATCGTTTTAAACGGTTTCGTTATCAAAGATTCCTGCGCACAAAAGCAAGAAACATCCACTGGACGCATTTTCCTGCGACCAAGGAACTTCCAAATTTACTGCTTTTTCCCAAAACATCAAGCGGAAATTCCGGTTTCTCCTGAAATTTCTTGGGGTTAGCGCAAAAATCACGCCTCCCGCCCGCTTGCGCCTGCGTCACCAAGTCCAGCCGATAACCATTTACCAGACAAAAAGTTATTTCGACTGCGGCGCATTGATGCGTTTCTGGCCTGACGGTTTATCGTCTTTCTCTTTCAACAAAATCGCGCCGCCGAGTTCGCCGGTGCTTGCGTTTTTCAGATCGGTCCAGAGCGTTCCCTCGCCCGCGTGGATGATATTGATTTTCGCATCTCGGTTCAGCATATCTGCAAACTTCATCAGGCTGAACGCGACAGGGTTGCCAAACGCCGCGGTGACCATCTGCAAACCCTTGGCCTTTTCGCCTTCGACCAGTTTCTTTGCGTCAGCCTGGGCCTGTCCCATGATACGGACGGTATCAGCTTCCACCTCAGCCGTTTGTTTAGCGATCTCCGCGGATTTCTTGATGGCACCGGCCTTGATCATCGCGACCTGTTTATCCTGATCGGCGCGGATCTCGGCTTTCAGCTTTGTCGTTTCCTGCGCGACCTGTTCGCTTTTCTGTGAGATCAGGCTGAGTTCGGTGTTCAACATCGCCAGCTTCTTGGCGGTATTCTGCTTTTCCATATTCGTCAGGTTCTGCTGGATCGCGATACTGGCCTGCTGAATCGGTTCAAGGATCTGGTCAGGCACTTCGACGTGGCGGATAATCGCGTTGTGGACAACGATATTCTTGCTGCCCAGAACTGCGGCCAGAGACTTGGTCAGTTCTGTCTGAAACTTCTCGCGGCCTTCGCCCATGATAAAGTCTTTGGCCTGATACTCCGAGCCTTTGTTGCGCGAGACCGACGTGATCTGCGGCATGATGACCTTGTCGACAAGAGCGGGCAAGTCGCCGTAGCGGCTGAAGATCCACGCCAGATCTTTCGGCAGCAGTTCGATCTCGACAGTCATATCCAGACTGATCTGGAAACCGTCGCGCGATGGGAATTCCACAAACTGCGACAGTACCATCGACATCGAATCGTCCGAAACCATCCCGATCCGCTGCGTCGAAGGTTGCGGCTTTGACTCTGCTGGCTCAGCATCCTTTTGCTTTCTCGAAGAGATGCGAAATCCAAGTTTTGAATTGGACGACATAGAATCAATAGACGCTAAAGGCGCATTCAGGGTTTGTGATATATAATCCAGACGGCTCTGTTTTTTCTGCTCCATCAGGGAGTTCTGCAGCGACTCCATCGCCTTGTTATGCGTCTGGATCTGCCCCTTGGTCACGACCTTGCCGCCACTCTTACCCAAGAGCGATACCTGATTGACCCCAACCTCAAGCACGTCGATCTTGAACGCCTTGGGGTTGACGTAATACAGCCCCGGCTGCAGGATCTGCTGACGCACGCCCTTCTGGTCTTCAGCTGCAAACTCTCCAGCCGGTGCCTGCTTGCCGGAGAGCGAGGTGATCACCCCGCAGTAGCCGATCGGGATACTGATCGCATCGACGATGTCAACTTTATAGCCATACGGATTGAGGCGGTATTTACCCGGCCCCAGCAC
>QKHZ01000254.1 GCA_003249795.1 bacterium
CCGAAGGATAATGACAAGTGTGATGCGGACGGCGATACAGACAAAATCGATGAAGATCTCAAGCTGTATGATTATTTTGAATTCGGTGTTACCAGAATTACCGACAAAGTAAAAATTGGCGGGCCTTCTGTTGCCGGAAGTGACCGTTTTTTCGAGGCGTTTATCAATCATATTGTAAATGGCAAAAATCAGGCAAATGGTTCCACAAGAATTCGTTGTGATTTTATTTCAGTTCATTGTTATTCGCAGGGCATTTATTCCAACCTTCCGAATAAATCATTTACTTCACCTGACAATATTATCGGGCGTATGCAAACGCTTCATGCCATAATGGAAAAATATGGGATTGGCGACAAGGAAATAGTTTTGGATGAATGGGGGATTGCAGGTGGCGGGTTCATGGGCGTTGATCAGGATCCCCGTTTTATCTTCCGGGAAAACGAATACTTTTCCGCATTTTATGCACGACTGATTGAACAATTGATAAAGGCTCCGCATCTTAATATTTCCAAAATGATGGTTTGTTTATCCGGACAGGATCATAGTACAAATGACTTTGATGGATATCGAACTTTTTTCACTGCGAACGGTTATAAAAAACCGATCTATAATGCATATGCGCTTTGCGCAAAATTAGGCGAAAATATTTTATCTTTCGATACCGAAGAAGAGACGGAGAATACAGGCATCATTCCGACCATAACAGAAAACGGAGAACTTGCAATTCTGGCATATAATTTCTGCGATAATTTTTATGGCGAAGTCGATAATATTGAAATGAACATAACGGTCAAAGGATTGGATGGGGAATATCGCTTACGGCATTATCGAATTGACCATGCAACCAGTAATTCGCATTCCAAATGGGCTGAGCTCCGTTGTCCACAAAAGCCTACGTTGCATCAGAAAGACATGATCCATCAAGCGGGAGAATTATCGCTTTTTCTTCCCGATAAAAATATTAAGCCAGCAGGTGACTATCAAACACAAACCGTCCTTACAAAAAATTCAGTTTCACTGATTGTAATTTCTCCTGCATAGAAAAAGTGTAATTATAAAAGAAATTCCGGATTACCGGCATTCAATGTGAATGTCGGTAATCTTCGTTTCGTTTTATGTAGTGCAGATTATTCACACACGTTCGTCCATCATTCGAACCGCATCCATGAGAATGAAGTCCAGAGAGCGTTTGAGATTACGTCGGGTCGTGGTTTCGTTGGAGTGAAAGGCAAACACGCCACGCGTAAGCGAAAACATTTTGTAAATAGCCTGGTCGCCTTCACTGTCAAGATAGTCGGCAAACTGTCCGTTACCATTCAGGACATAGAGGTTGCCCATATTCTGATCCTGATCAAGGATGACTAAACGGCCGGTCCGTTTGGAAAGGCGAAGAAGCTGAACAATTTCGGGCATGCTCATCGCTTCCAACGCCCCACTGAGATCGCGGTCGCCCTCGATTGCGGTATTGCTGTCAGTGTCGCCGGTGCGGAAGACCTCCTTGCCCCGCAACGAATTAAGCTGTTTCTTGAGCCTCTGGCTGAACGCGCGAATATCAAGGTGAACCCGAAGCCGTGCGAGGATTTCTTCCTTAATACACGGCTTGATGATATAGTCGGTTGCCCCGATAGAAAATGCTTCTAGCACCTCTTCGCTGTCCTCCTCTGAGCAAATGAAAAGGATAGGGATACGACGCAGCCCCAGAATCGTGCGCAGGCGCTGACAGAGTTCACTTCCGCCCATCTCCGGAAGTCGGTACTCGGTAATGACCAAATCCAGTTCGTCCCTGAGCTCGCGAGCCATCGCGTAGGCACTGACACCATCCGGAGCGTGCTTCACCTTCAAGCCGCACAACTTCAGACACCAAGTCAGAATTCTCGCCGTAGCTGGGCTATCCTCGACAAGCAAAGCCTGCAGTCCCTCGAACATTCTTCCCGGCCGAAGCGTCTCGTCCAACCGTGCAAGAAGCCACTCCTTTCTCTCAAGAAGCATGGCCAACGGGATGAAATCGCTTGCCCCGGCATTGAATCCATTCTCTCTGTTTTCGAGAGAGTCTTCCTGAATCACAAGAAAGATCTGGGTATAGACAGGCTCTTCCATCGACTCCTCATACTTGCGGATCGCCGTACAGACCTTGAGCATAATGTCATCCTGATTATCGTCGATAATCAACGCCGCTTCCGGCGCGTTTGCCCGAAATACCGACATGGCTGCGCGACCGGTTGTCGCCGGGTGACACTCGTAGCCTCCCGACTGCAAAACATCCAGCGCAGCTTCAAGCTTTGCCGGATCCCGGCTCACCACCAAAATACTCATTGCTTTTATCCTCTATCCGGCTGGTTATCGTGTCCCGCCATCCGGCTTACCCCATCCCTGCTGCAAGATCACTCGTGAGCAGCAATCTTCAATGTGCGAAAGGCGTGCAATCCATCATATCGTACCGCACAGTGTAAACTTATTTTCGCGCAACTCAATGGCCTATTCAATAACTAAAGAATATCACATCATGCCCTAACAAACAGCCGACACGATAGCGTTGTGACAGGGGGCAAAGGTGAGTATGCAGCTATTGAAATGATAATTGAAGGAGATGCCACCATGCGCGATGTCTACATTTGCTATGAGTCAAAGGATCAAGAAGTAGCTGAATTCCTGTGCAGTTTGTTGGAGAGCGACGAAATTCTCTGCTGGCTTGGCTGCCGTGACCGCGAGACGACAGGCGACCTCCGCAATGCCGAACAGGAAGCAATCAAAAAGACTCTGGTCACGCTCCTGATCTGGACACCGGCGGCTGAACATTCCAAACGCATCAAACGTGAACTCGGCTGGTCGGCAGAAGTATATCATCCGGTCATCCAGCTGCGCCTTGATGGAGCCGGCCAGAATCAACCGGCTCATGCAGAGCTAGAAGACGCGATTGTTCTCGACAGTCAGTCCTCGAAGCTTGCCGCCAACAAGGCAAAGATCGTCAGCACCGTGATGGAGCAACTGCTGTCCTGCGAGACCGACGACCTGATGGGTGACAGCGGACTGCTGCTTGATGAGAGCGGACAAGATATCGCGGACAATAGCGCAGGCGGCGGAAGCGCCGTGATGAGCGCTCCTAAATCGAAGACAAAAATATTCAGACACCGTGGAGCCAGAAAACCGGGAACCAGAGTCATTCAAAAGGCAAAAGCCGAAGCTGCCAGAAAGGCAACCACCGATGCTCCGGCAACATCGGCAACCGCTACCAAATCGCATACACTGGCCATCGGAGTGGGAGTGATGAGTCTACTACTGACTGCCGGTGGAGCGCTCTATTTTTTCTTTGCCACACCAAAGGCGAACACTCAATATCATGCCGCATTAAAAACCGCAGAGTCGCTGTTACAAAAGGCACAGACATCCTCCGGTGATATTGACACGTGGCAGCAGGCTGAAGCTGCATACCGAAAGGTGCTGGCTCTCTCCGGACATGAAAATGACGATGCCGCGCTCAAGGGAGTAAACACGGCGCTGGAGGCAAAAGCAGAAGCTCTGGCGACACAGACTCGGCGCAAGGAAGAATTTTCTTCCGCCCTTGCAGGGATTGAACAGACACTGCAGGAGCTGCAGGCTGAGGACTCCCAAGAAACATCCAATCCCGGCGCATGGATTGCCGTTATCAAGTCACTGGACGGATTCCGTGCGACATATTCTGATCTTATTGCGGACAGTCCGTTTGATTCCATCCGGAAAACGGCGGAGTCAGGAAAAAGTCGTGCGGTCGATCTTCAGAAAGCAGAACATTTGAAAGCTGAAGGCAGTGACTCACTCAAAAGCGGCAAGTTTGAAATCGCAATCTCCCGGCTTCTCGAAGCATTGGCAATCCGCAATGACTCAGACACCGCCGACCTTCTTATCCGGGCCCGAAACGAATCCGCTCACAAAAATACTCCCAAGGAACTCGTACTAAACGTTGGAAGCGAAGCAGACACCGCCTCGCTGAAGCTGATCCGGATTGATGCGGGGCGTTTTATCATGGGCAGTCCACTTTCTGAATCCGGACGTGGTACAGATGAAGAAGCGCGTCCTGCTACTGTAGAGTACCCATTTTATATCGCGGTAACAGAAACCACCCAACAGCAATATCAGGCCGTCATGGGAACGGCACCAGGACGATTCAAGGGGCCAACCCGTCCTGTGACAAATCTGGATTGGACAGACACAGCGGCCTTCTGCAAGTCGCTGAGCAAACAGTCCAAGCGTATTGTCCGTCTGCCTTATGAAACAGAGTGGGAATACGCTTCCCGCGCAGGAACCAGCGGCACGTTTCATTTCAGCGGAGGCGCACCGTTCCGAGACAGGCAGCAACTTGTCGTAGCCGATGGACGCGAGGGGTTCGGCAGTGGCCCCAAAGGCGTTTTTCTAGGCCAGACAATGCCGGTCGGTGTAGGGTGTCCAGCCAATGCATGGGGGCTGTTCAATATGCACGGCAATGTCCGCGAATGGTGTGCCGATCCTGTGCCGGGCGCTGGAGAGCGCTATGTCATGCGCGGCGGATCGTGGAAAGATCCCCTCTCTGCCTGTCGCGCTGCAGCGCGGGTGATCCAATATAAACGGAATAAGGATGAGATCACCGGATTCCGTATCGTTATCGAAATCCCTGATGCAAAGTAATCGGGAAACCGTTCACAGATATGCGTGAATGATTTATGTAAATGATTTCGTAGAAACGCTGTTTTTTAATACCATCCTCGCGTACGGCTAACCCAGCCGTGGCAGGATAGGATTTAAAAATAAAGACCATGTCCGGGCGGGCGTCCGGCGATCGGTATATGATCCGAAACGATGATTGAATGTCAAACCCAGGAGGAAGCAACATGCAGATGCGTTTTGTACGGGAAATCGGGACTGTGTTCGCAGGACTGATTCTGATCGCGGCAGTCGGCTGCAGATCCAACCCCGCCCCGACGTGTTCAGGCCGTCAAAATCTACCGCCGGTTCCGGCTCCACGCGAACCTGCACCGCCCCCTGCTCCGCGTCCGGCTGCTCAACCGGCTCCAGCGCCTGCGACAGTTTCAACACCGGCACCCTCACCAGCTCCTCGCGTAGAGGCTCAGCCCGCACCGGTTGCGGCTCCGACAAGCGGAACCTCACTCATCCGGGTGAAGGGATCGACTACGGTAGGGCCAATCGCCAAGAGTTTTGCAATTCACTTCATGGCAGTGCATCCGGATGTGGAAGTCAAGGTTGTCGAATCCGGAAGTTCTAGCGGCGCCAAGGCACTGATCGCCGGAGAGTGCGACGTTGCAACCATGTCCCGCGGAATGAAGGACGTGGAAATGACAACAGCCCACCGCAACCGCGTTTCGCCGTTGCCGTTCATTATTGCCCTTGATGCCTTGGCTGTAGCGGTGCATCCAGACAACCCGATCGATGCATTAACGGTTGACCAGCTACGCGATATTTTCCTCGGCAAGACCACCAACTGGAAAGATCTCGGCGGCAAGGATGAGCAGATCATGCCGATTGTCCGCGACGAAAGCAGCGGCACATTCGAGTCGTTCGAAAATCTGGTTATGAAAAAAGCAAAATGCACGGAAAACAGCGCGCAGGTCGGCAGCAACGACGAACTGGCCTCATCCATCGAACAGGTACCATCATCAATCGGCTATATCGGCCTCGGGTTCGTATCACAGCACAATGTCAAGGCAATCAAGATCAATGGCGTGGAGCCGTCCAAAGACTCGGTCATCAAAGGAACGTATCCGCTAATTCGGGCCCTCTACATGTACACCAACGGTTCACCAAGCGGAATGCTGAGCGAATTCATGAACCTTTATCGGAGTGCACCTGGTCGCCGGATGATCGAAGAGATTGGCTTTGTGGCCTTGCCGGAATGATCCGGACTGGAAACATATACATATGAGAAATGCAGTCGGACGTGCAAATGCGCAGGTTCAGTCGATAAACAAAAACACCGGGAGAGGAGATCTTCTCTTCCGGTGTAAATTACTTGTGATAGCAATCGCGCTTCTGGTATTTTGCGTAACGACAATTGCGGCTGAGAGCGGTGGACAGGATGAATATGACGCTGCTCTCGGACAGGCGCTGGCGGCAAAACTGGAACAGAATTGGGCGGAGGTTGTCACCCACAGTACAATCGCATTAAAGGCAAAGTCTGCCGACCAGTCCGCAGCGCGTCATCTGCTGAGTGAAGCCCGTCAACATCTGAAGGCAACATATGATGCGATGTTAACGACGGCGCAGGAGCTGTCAGCAAAGGCCAAGACTCCCGAGGACTGGGGGATTGTCGCCGATCATTGCCGCGATGCGATCGCGACAAAATATCCCGACGAAGAACATCGTGCCGCAACACTCCTCAAGCAGGCCCTGCAAGCAATTACCTCAGGCGAAGGAAATGCCGCTACTGCCACGCGTCCGGTAGCAGCGGCAGATTTCCGACAAAGCAATCATGATGCCGCGCAGGCACGGCAAAAAGCAGCATCAGGTCCAACCAGACCCGCCTCTATGCAGATTCCTCTGGCGCGGGGAATTTTCATGGCGTTCTCACTGATTCCACCTGGCAGTGTAGATGCAGGCAAATCAACCCTGGCGGTAAGAAAACCGTATTATCTTGGTCAAGAAGAAGTCTCCAACCGACAATGGCAAGCAATCATGGGTGATGTGCCCCAGAGCGCCAATATTGATCTCGACGCGCCGGTCGCAAAAGTTACGGTTGGACAGGTCAAAACATTTTTGATAAAGCTTTCCGAAATCACGAAACTCTCCACGCGGCTACCGACACCGGAAGAGTGGGAATACGCATCACGCGCCGGCACATCAACACCGTATTATTTCGGCGCCGCGCTCAAGCCGGAACTGGCCAACTACCGCGAGTCGCAACCGGTTTCAGTACACGAGTATCCGCCAAACGCCTGGGGTCTGCGCAACACTCACGGTAATGTATGGGAGTTCTGTGAGGAGGTAACGGCCAGCAATCCCGAGCACCATGTCGTTAAAGGTGGCGCGTTCCGGAATCCGCCGATCTGGCTTGCCAACTCCTACTTCATGCACAAACGTGACACCGAGGCCGCCAACAACACCGGCTTCCGCATTTTGATTGAAGTGACAGAATAACGAATCCATGTGGTACAATCAATCCAAGATTAATCCTGCATCGATAACGGATGCCTTTGCATCGGCATGATTGATATCAGGATTTTAGTCCTGCCCCATGGCGGCTTCAGCAACAGAATCCATTTTCCTCATATCACCAGTTATGGAAGGCATCTACATCGTAGAAATTCAAATTGTCGATGTAGGGAGTCCACTCCGTTTTCGCTTCTGTATCTTCTGCGACGAGTTCCAACGGACCGGTCACACCGCCTCCACCCCACCGGTCGAAAACCC
>QKHZ01000205.1 GCA_003249795.1 bacterium
GCCACCAGATCCCGAGCCTGCCTGCTCCCGCAGAAGCACTTGAACAAGAACGCTGAATAGGATTACTTCAAACAGATCAGCAAGAACGACAACGCTGCCAAGCAGATGGCGCAGGCGTCCTTCAACACGCAATTGGTTCATCAATACAAATGTCACTGCTGGTGCGGAAGCGATTCCGATTGATGCGATCAGCATCGCCATTTTCACCGGCATTGGTGACAGATAGGAAATATTCAGCCGTGTGACCAATAAAAAGGCGCCAAAAACAAAAATCCAACTGAATATCCCTTGGGCAAGAGCGACGACGAGTGCGATCCGCCCGACATTTTTCAAGCGACTGATATGAAGCTCTTCGCCAATGCCGAAAGCAACAATACTCAGAAACATAAAAACAAAGAAGTGAAAGCCACTCAGAGCATTGTCATAGAGCCTGAAGCTGTCTGGCAGAATATGCAATGCATGTAATGCGTAGCTGCCAGCGAGGGCTCCGCCGATCATTTGTCCGGTGACTTCAGATAGGCGAAGTCTGTCGCAGATTCGCCCGCCGACGTGTGCAGCGAGAATAATCACTCCGAGTGCGATCATCTGAATGGACGGAGGAACCTCTGCTGGTGACATTGGCATTTCTCCCAAGCTGATATCTTCAGCTTTATATATGAACGAACCGTATATACGATACGCATATCTGAATGAAATGCGATTGATTTTATCTGGTTTTATTACGAGGAAGTTTTGCTAAGCCCACATTAATCGGTAGGGCGGTCATAAATAATTGAGGCAAACGATACAGCTTGTTGCATCTCTGGCGTTGCTGCCTGATGGTAGCCGAGTAGCCGTCCGGATAACGCCGACGTCTCACTCAGGCATGAGCACAGTGTCGTGATCGCTCCGGTGCCGCATATGTGATAGGCGTCATTGTGAGCTTTCAGTTTATTTAAGCCTGCATCTTTCGATATTTTGCAGACGCTGGCTAGATAATCGCGGTCAGCCTGCTCAGTTTCTTCAAGCAGGGCGGTATCAATTTCACGGTTATCGCCAAATCTGGGGCCGACATGCGCCAGATCCGCGCTGGCAATGAGCAACAGGTCATTTCTATCCCGCAGAAATTTGCGTACTAATGAACAGAATGAATTGAATTCGGGGTTTGAAATGATCTGATCCGCGTCTGGAATATTGCCATCTGCGTCATGAGCAGTGTTGCAGAGAATCGGGACGATTTTCAGATCATTGCCGAAAATATGCTGAAGCCAGAGAACTTGCAGCTCAATTGAATGCTCGTTCCTATGCAGAAATAAATCTTCCGCTGGATCGCCGAATTCGGCAATTGTTTCAGTTAGGCATTTGCATAGCGCAGCATCGTGATGCAACAGTCCGGCTGGGGTTTGGAAGTCTTTTGAGCAAATAGAAAAGCAGCGATTCATTTGCTGGTGTGCTGTTCCAAAGATAATCACCGTTTTGGGCTTTGTCCGTTTTGAAAGTTCAGAATAAGCCTGTGCATAGGCCATTGATCCGCGTGCAAAATCGATATGGGGGGCAATGAGGCCCGCAGGGCAGGGGCGTGATCCCGTTTCTTCAGAAAGACGATCGCCTTCTTCCGGAGGAGGGGCCGCTTGCAGCATATCGTCAAGTTCATGTGAGAGTTGAACCATATCCTCGCTGTATGCACTGCCGGCCGAAGTTGCTTCACGGATTGGTGCTTTTGTGAAATCTTCTGACTGTTGTTGAAAAAAAGAGTCGAACCTGTCGCCTTTGAGAAACAGGGCTTCTTCAAACTGCTGGATGACGTTTTGAATATCCTCTGGTGCAAGTGGTTCTGTCTCCGTTTTTCGTGCATATTCATCCGCAATGTCGAGCAAGGACTGTTTGCCGTTTAACTGTGAGGCGATAAACATGACGACAGGGGATACGCCAAGTTGGGCGGGCGACAGTCCCGATCTATCATATAAAATGAAGACGGTGTCTGACTGCTGTCCGGAGGGTACGGCATCGATTTCATCTCTCAAACATGGGCAAACGGTATTCATGCAACTCCCTTTTTGCGAAATGACCAATCGGTATCGTTTATAAAGCGTGATGCAACGCGGGGGAATGGGGGTGTCGGATTGCATGTTGCAGGCGGCACGGTCAGGCCTCTACCGGAATAATATCGTAGTTCTGGTCTATAATATCGAGAACATCCCAGAAATTATGGACGATATGGTTCGGCTCGGATTTTCCAGTGACATTCATGTATTTGCCAGACCGGCGGCTGAGAATAGTGCGCATTCCGATACTTTGCGGCACATCGACGTCAACAATAGGGTTGTCACCGATATAGATCACCTCAGACGGCTCGACCGCTGCGATACGGCAGGCGCGTAAAAAGATTTTCGGGTTGGTTTTTGCAATCCCGATCGAGTCGGTGATATGAATATGTCTGGCATCAACTAGTTCATGCAGGCCGAGACGGTAAATCTTTTCCGCCTGTTTAACCGAGACGCCTGCTGTGATGATCCCCAGTAGAACACTGCGCTCACGCAGGATTTTCAGGACTTCGATGACGTCTTCATAAGGGCTCAGAAACTGAAATTTAGTGCGGTGGTATGCGACAATTCCCGCAGCGACCAGAACATCAGGATGCGCATGAGCGCGAGTTTCTTCCGGAAGACGAACGAGGAGCTTGTCAAAATGATGGGCATAGTTTGACGAAAACTCCGAGATGACTTCGTTCAGTTCCCGCAGGCATTCCTGCTCATCGATTCTGAGGCCGGCGCGGATCATTGCCTGCACCGCGTTTTTGCGCGCAAGCTCGGCAAACTCTGTTGTGCTGTATGCAGTATCGTCGACATCCAGAAATACTGCTTTCAGAGGTATCTTTGACACAAGAGGCTCCGATTGTTCTGACGGCGTTCCGCTACGCTCGTAAATCGATCTCACATTTCCATAATCAACCTGCCAACAGCATCAAAGCGTATGGATGAAGATGCAAATGGTCAAGTGAAATCCTTGTTAATGGGGATTCCTGTTAGCGACGGGTTATTGTTTCGGTGACTGTGGGCTAGACATTAAAGCGGAAGTGCATGACATCGCCGTTGTTGACAACGTAATCTTTGCCTTCAACTCGCATCTGTCCAACGGACTTAGCGCCAGCTTCCCCCTTGTTTGAGATGAAATCATCGTACGCGATGACTTCAGCCCGGATAAAGCCTTTTTCAAAATCCGTATGGATGACGGATGCCGCTTTGGGTGCTTTCCAGCCTTCCTCGATAGTCCAGGCGCGGACTTCTTTTACTCCTGCGGTGAAATAGCTGATCAGGCCGAGGGTGGCGTAGCCCTTATGAATCACCTGATCCAGACCGCTTTCAGTGATGTCATAGCTTTGCAGAAATTCCTGCTGTTCGGCTTCGTCAAGTCCGAGCAGGTCTTCTTCCATTTTTGCGCAGATTTTGACCACTTCACGCCCGCGCTCTGAAGCATATGCCTTCAGCTTCTCTACGTATTTATTGTCCTGCATGATACCGTCTTCGTCGACATTGGCGCAGTATATCACGTTTTTGTCGGTCAGAAAACGAAGGTCGCGGTAAAGTTCTTCTGCATCGTCACTATCGCGCCCTGCAAATGATGACGCAGGAAGTCCTGCCTGTAGATGCTTCTGTAGTGCCTCAGCCGCTTCAAAAATCGGCTTGGCGGTTTTGTCAGCCCGTGCTTTTTTTGCAAGGGTTTCGATACGCTTTGAGAGGGATTGTTCGTCTGCGAGGATCAGTTCCAGCTCAATTACTTCAACATCGCGGATCGGATCAATTGACCCGTCAACGTGGATAACATCGTTATCATCAAAACACCGGACTACATGCAGAATAGCTGCTGTTTCTCTGATATTGCCCAAAAACTGGTTGCCGAGACCTTCGCCTTTACTGGCTCCTTTGACAAGCCCGGCGATATCAACAAATTCGACTGTGGCGTATTGGATGCGTTGCGGGTTGACGATGGCAGCCAGTTCTTCCAGACGCGGATCAGGAACCGGTACAATCGCCTTGTTTGGCTCAATCGTGCAAAACGGGTAGTTAGCCGCTTCTGCATTTTGCTGGCGGGTGAGTGCATTGAACAATGTGGATTTACCGACATTTGGAAGACCGACAATACCGATGCTGAGAGCCATGAACAGGCATCCTTTTCTGTAATCTGTGAATCAATCGCAACAATGCGACCTCAATAATATACAAGGCTTGTCAGGAGTCCTGATCGCCGCAAAAATCGCTATTATGGCTCTATATGGTCTGTTGTCAACGCGTTTGTGACGAATCCGCCTTCGCCATTGTCACCTTCCTGATGGGCTTAGATCTTTTGAAGCCCGGAAACGAAGCAGGAAAGCAGGCGGGCATTGGTGATGATGCCGACGGGATTACCGCCGGGACTGATCACAATTGCAACCCGTGAACCGCGCTCACGCATTTTTTCGATTGCAACCGCAACGGCGGTGTTGGTGCTCAAGCGCATTGCATCAATTGCCAGGCAGCTAACCGGCTGGTCGATGTGCTTTGCATTACGCAGGATCGAACTGAACGGAAGTATTTTGCCTGTCAGGTTTCCTGATCTGTCGGTCAGAAGAATCCGATTAAATCCTGATTCAGTCATCTTTGCTGCGGCAGCGCGACAGGTTGCCTCTTCACCAATGCTGACAATGTAGTTGATCGGCAGCATAACATCGCCGACATTTTTTTGTTCAAGTGCAATAATGCGTTTGACCATGATCATCTGTTGATGCGAGAGGCTACCGCCCATCATCTCAGCTTCAAATGACTGCAGTAAGTAGAGCCGTCCGGTTGCGCTGTGGTTGGTGATTCCGAAGTGTTTGAACAATTTCCTGATCAACTCTCCGATGAAGCCGAGGACGATTGAGGCCGGTTTTAAGAGGGTTTGTACTGTTTTACTGACCCGGGCCGAGCTTGTCAGATAGTCTTCGCTATAGGTGTGTGCCAGATGTTTGGGGAGGACTTCTCCCAGAATAAACAACACTGGCGTTGCGATCAGCGTTGAAATCAACTCGATATGGCTGGAGAAATAGTTGCCGACAAACGAGGTTACAAAGAATGTCCCTGAGTAATTGACGATATTGTTCGCGATCAGGATCGTGGTGAGGAGCATCGCAATCCTGCGCTGCATCTCAAGGGCATACCGCGCTGATGGATTGCCGTCAGCAGCAAGTGCGCGCAGGCGCGTCGGGTTTGCACTGTAGAGGGCGATTTCCAGTCCGCTGAAAAACGCCGAGAGAAGAATCGCGCTTAAAAATCCCAGCATTAGCCCAAGGACGATCATTCCGTTCCCTCCGGCTTTATTGTTTGATAAACGGAATGAATGCGTTTGTGTCGCATGACCTTGATTTCAAGATTCAGTTTATCAATATCAACGGTATCGCCAATTCGACCGGTGCGTCCCAGAATTGTCGTGATCAGGCCTGATAGTGTCGCGACTTTTGGTAGGGAGTCAGCGGGGATATCAAACATCGTGCGCCATTCTCGCAAGCTCATACTGCCGGAGATCAGGGATGAGCCGTCAGCTTCTGTGATAATCTCCTGTTTGGGCATGTCGTCTTCATCACCAATGTCACCAACAATTTCGGCAAGGATATCCGACTGCGTTAGAAGACCAGCGGAGCTGCCGCGTTCATCCACAACAATGGCGATTCTGATATTGTGCTCCAGGAACTTTTTCAGTACCTGATCCGCGCGGTCAAACTCGGATACGACCAGAGCGCTGCGGACATGCGGCTGTATTGTGCCCGTTTCTGGATACGCCAGCAAGTGCCGTACATCAATCCATCCGGTGAATTCATCGGTATTGCTGTCGCGGACAGGAAGTTTTGCATGTCCATGTTTGCGGGCAATCTGCAATACATCGGCAATTGTGTCATTGTTCTCAGCACAGATCGCGTCGATGCGCGGAGTCATGACTTCTTGGACTTTGACCTGAGGAAGATCCAATACACCGCTTAAAAGCAGATGCTCATGGCGGGTGATGATTCCATCTGTTCGGCTTGTATTGAGAAGCAACTCCAGCTCTTCTTCGGCCGATTTTTCAATATGTTTCAGGTTCAGCGCCCGTTCACCCGCCAGAACGACACCGCCCAGTAGCAATCGTAACGGTGAAAATATTTTATGAAGAAGATAAAGAGGCAATGCCGTAAATAGGGCAACATGCCGTTGTGCGCCAGCAGCGATTGTTTTGGGGGTAATTTCACCTAAAATAATGATTGTGATAAGGGCAATGACACCGAAAAAAAATTCCCATCCCTGCCCGTAATGCTGTCCGAGTGTTCTGCCCACCATCGTTGAATTGGCAAAAAATAGGATATTCACAACCATATTGCACATCAGAACCGTCATCAAAAAACCTGACAGGTCTTCATGCAGCGCAAGCAATGCCTTTGATGATAGAGAGTTGCGTTTTCTGATTTCGCTCAGGTCTGAAACCTGCAGTGAAAAGAACGCCGTTTCTGATCCGGAAAAAAGACCGGAGAGAACAAGAAGGATGGCTAAAAGCGGAAGTTGGTGCAGGCTCTCCTGCAAAACAGTATCCATAGACGTGTAAACAGTAGCCAAATCAGTCGGTTTGGTCAAGAGGCGGGTTTGTCAAATCCGTCTTAAGTTGCAACACGGGCAGCGGCAGCGGTTATAAAGGGCTTAAAAAGAAAGCAGGACGGCACTCGGCCGCCCTGCATGTAGCTCTGTACTCGTTTGGCGCATCTGATCCTCAGACAGCAACCGCGACCTCACTGGCGACTGAATAGTTACCTTTGTGACGATCCTTCAGTTCACCGATCTTGGACTTATTCCAGTTTTCGACGCGGGAGTAGTAGCCAACGACCCGTGTCATGTGCTGCAGTGCCTGCGGTTCGCGTTTGCAGGTCAGCACTTCCTCGATCATGTCCCAACCGGCTTCCTTCAGGGCGGCAACCGGAAGGCGGGTGACCATATTCGACGGATTGTGCTTGATCAGTACACACGGCGTCTTGTCATCCGGACGGTCAATTCCGAGCCCCGTCAGATCCTCATGCGCTTCAACATTGTCAAAAAATAAACCCATATCCATAACTTGCACTCCTTTCCCCATTGCTTTTTTGCGCTACCCCTAGTGGCGCGCGCCCCTCAACTCCACTATATCTCGTATCGTCAGGCGTGAGGAAGGATATTAGTGATTCCGGATAAAGTTGTCAAGAAAAATGAAAAAAATCACATGGCAGGAGTATCGCCCGCTTCGGCGAGAAGGTGTGCAAGTACTTCCTCACAAGGGACTTCCGCATCTGATGCGTAGATAATTTTATATTCTTCAGGAAATTCATGGCGGATTGCTTCCCGCATGGTTTGTTTCCAGTCCCAGACATGCCGAAC
>QKHZ01000074.1 GCA_003249795.1 bacterium
AATCGATCTTCGCTTGGTTTGCTGATAGGTTCTTCTGTAAATATCCATTGTAAGTATTCTTTATCGATAATGCCTCGATTTGAATTCTTTGTATCTGTGTCGCTATTAACGTGTATAATTTGTGCTTTTTTCGAATGTCCGATTGTATTATGTGAAGTATAAATTAGTGTCGCCGTCACGCAAACAAGATGAATGATTGCCCACCTATAGATATCAAAGAAGAGTGATTGATATATGCTTCGAATTATTTGTATGTCATATTGATATAAAAATAGCAGTATAAAAATAATCTCAACAAAAATTACTGCAATCCAACATGGTGGATAACGAAACATTATATGCAAATCGTATCGCCCATGAATCGCACTTATGCGCTTAAGTTCGAGTGTGCCAATAATTGAGATCAGTGCCCAAAGCCCAATCCGAAGCATTAAGGGAAGCTTGTTCATGTAGACTTCGAAAAAACTTGTTAGCGAGGGAACCAAGGTTGAGATTGTTAAAACAACAATAACGGCAGTGATGGACAAAAAAAAGAGATCTCCCCATCTTCGTAATATAGGGTGTAACTTATAGTATCTAATTATTTCTTCAGGAAGCTTAGCAAAAAATCTTATAAAATACACACGTCACCTAGTTTTGGGGATAAAATGTCACTACAATTTATAGCATTGTAATTACTTTGTTTTTTATAGCAACTCTTTTTTGTTCCTTATAATATCAGCATAGGTGAAAGTATTTGATCTTGAACAGATGCTCGATTTCACGTGTGACTGTAATAAAAAGAGGTGGCTCATATTGGCTATATAAAAGCTAAGTCATATTGAAGGCAAAGTGTATGACCTTGACACATAGGCCATCTTTTGAGAGAATAAACGATTAGTGAGTACAAAATCGTTACGTGCAAGGATTGAGCATCTTCTAAAGCCATGTCTGGGTTTTGTAATATCTGTAATATGATATATCAACAATGCATTATGGGATTGGGCAATTTGTAAAAAACCGTTTTAAGGCTAGATATTCATGACCAATGAAAGCCAGATTGAGCAGCATCTTATAGAGAAACTGACCGATTTGAAGTATACCTATCGGCCTAATATTCGTGACCGTGCTGCGCTGGAAGAGAACTTCCGCAATCGGTTCGAGGCGCTTAACAAAGTGCATCTGACCGACTCTGAATTTGCGCGGCTGCTGGATGAAATCGTCAGCCCGGATGTTTTCACGGCTTCGCGGCTGTTACGGGAGCGAAATACGTTCGAGCGGGAGGATGGCACACCGCTCAATTATACGCTGGTCAATATCAAGGACTGGTGCAAAAACCATTTTGAAGTAATTAACCAGCTCCGAATGAACACCCATAGCAGTCACCAGCGTTATGATGTGATTCTGCTGATTAACGGCGTGCCGGTGGTGCAGATTGAGCTGAAGACCTTGGCGATCAGCCCGCGCCGAGCGATGCAGCAGATTGTTGATTATAAAAACGAACCCGGTAACGGCTATGGGCATACGCTGCTCAGCTTCATGCAGTTGTTCATTGTCAGCAACCGCAACGATACATGGTATTTCGCCAACAATAACAACCGTCACTTCAGCTTCGACGCCGACGAGCGTTTCTTGCCGTTGTATCAGCTTGCGGATGAAGAGAACAAGAAGATTACGCATCTTGATGCCTTCGCAGAGAAGTTCCTCGCCAAATGCACACTCGGCGAGATGATCAGCCGATATATGGTGCTTGTTGCCAGTGAACAAAAACTTCTGATGATGCGACCGTATCAGATTTATGCTGTCCGGGCGATTGTGGATTGCATTCACCAGAACCGGGGAAATGGTTATATCTGGCACACAACCGGCAGCGGCAAAACACTTACGTCGTTCAAAACGTCGACGCTGCTGAAGGACAACCCGGATATTGAAAAATGCCTGTTTGTGGTCGACCGCAAGGATCTTGACCGGCAGACGCGCGAAGAGTTCAACAAGTTCCAAGAAGGTTGTGTGGAGAGTAATACCAACACTGAAGCCTTGGTTGACCGCTTACTTTCGACAGATTACGCCGACAAGGTGATCGTTACGACAATCCAGAAACTTGGCCTTGCGCTTGACGGCAATAACAAGAAAAACTACAAGGAGCGCCTTGAGCCGCTGCGCAACAAACGCATGGTGTTTATTTTTGACGAGTGCCATCGTTCCCAGTTCGGCGACAATCACAAGGCGATCAAGGAGTTTTTCCCGAACGCCCAACTGTTCGGCTTTACCGGAACGCCGATCTTTGAGGCCAACGCCACCTATCAGCAGGTCGAAGGGCAGGAAGCGTCTTACCGGACGACCGATGACATCTTCCAGAAGCAGCTTCATGCCTATACCATTACCCACGCGATTGAGGATCGCAATGTGCTGCGGTTCCATGTCGACTACTTCAAGCCGGACGGAAAAAGCAGCGTGAAACCCGGCGAGACGATGGCGCAAGAAGCGGTCGTGGAGGCGATTCTTGACAAGCACGACGCGGCGACTGCGGGGCGCAAGTTCAACGCGGTTCTGGCGACGGCCTCGATCAATCACGCCATTGAGTATCATCGTCTGTTTACTCAGATTCAGGAGAAGAAGCAGACGGAAAACGGAGAGTTCAAGCCGTTGAATCTCGCCTGTGTGTTTTCTCCACCTTCCGAGGGCAACAAGGACGCCCAGCAGATGCAGGAAGACCTGCCCACGGAAAAGGAAGACAACAAGACCGATCCCGAGGGAAAGAAGGCGGCGCTGAAGGCGATCCTTGCCGACTACAACACACGCTACGGCACCAATCACGACATCAACAACTTCGACCTGTATTATCAGGACGTGCAGCAGCGGATCAAAGACCACCAATATACAGACAAGGATTATCCCCACAAAAACAAGATCGATCTGGTGATCGTGGTGGATATGCTGCTGACGGGGTTTGACTCCAAGTATCTGAATACGCTGTATGTGGACAAGAACCTGAAGTATCACGGGCTGATTCAGGCGTTTTCGCGGACAAACCGCGTGTTGAACGACACCAAGCCTTATGGTAGTATTCTGGACTTCCGGGGGCAGAAGACTGCCGTTGACGAGGCGATCGAGCTGTTTTCCGGCGAGAAGACCGACCGTGCCAAAGAGATTTGGCTGGTTGATCCGGCAAAGACCGTGATCAAGAATCTGGAACACGCAGTGGCTGAACTGGACACGTTCATGAAGTCGCAGGGGCTGAGCTGTGCGCCGGAAGACGTGCCGAATCTGAAAGGCGACGACGCGCGCGGGCAGTTCATTAACAAGTTCAAGGAAGTGCAGCGGCTGAAGACGCAGCTTGACCAGTATACGGATCTGACGCCGGAGGATCAGGAAACGATCAGCGCGACCATCGCGCCGGATCAACTGCAGGGCTTTCGCGGGGTCTATCTGGAGACGGCGCAGCGGCTGCGGGAGCAGCAGGGCAAGATGCCGGACAAAACGACCCCGGAAGAGC
Source organism: bacterium (assembly GCA_003249795.1). GTDB lineage: Bacteria > Planctomycetota > SZUA-567 > SZUA-567 > SZUA-567 > SZUA-567. The sequence goes on from QKHZ01000074.1 coordinate 3,476, forward strand.
AGCAGCTTGATTTCGAGTTTGTGCTGTTTGCGTCGGCCATGATCGATTACGACTATATCATGAAACTGATTGCCAACTTCACGCAGGGCAAACCCGGCAAGCAGAAGATGACTCGCAGCGAACTGATCGGTCTGATCGACTCCGACGCCAAGTTCATGGGTGAGCGCGACGACATCGCCGAGTATATCGATACGCTGAAGACCGGCGAAGGGCTGAGTGAAACCGCGATCCGTGACGGTTACGAAGCGTTCAAGGCGCAGAAGTTTGCGCGGGAGATTGCGCAGATGGCAGCGGCGCACGGGCTACAGGCGGCGGCGCTGCAGGCGTTTGTGGATCAGATCATGGAGCGGATGATTTTTGACGGTGAAGCGCTGGGTGATTTGATGGAGCCGCTGGGGCTGGGCTGGAAAGACCGGGCGCAACATGAACTGGCGCTGATGAAGGATTTGACGCCGCTTTTGCACAAGCTGGCAGGCGGGCGCGACATTTCGGGACTGGCGGCCTATGAAAACTGAGAAGAAACCCAGCCGGAAAAAGAACGCAGCGACGACGGGACAGGTTCCAAACCTGCGCTTCCCCGAATTCCGCCACGCCCCCGCATGGGAAAAGCGATCATTAGCCAACTTGAGTTCGTGCGGACTTTCAAATGGTGTTTTCAATGATCCAAAGAAAATGGGCACTGGTTATAAATTGATCAATGTTTTGGATATGTATATTGAATCATATATTGATGAGGATATCCTATCTGATATTGCTTTATCTGAAAATGATTTTGCTAAAAATAAAGTTAATCACGGTGATATCTTTTTTACGCGTTCTTCACTAGTTAAATCTGGTATTGCATGTTCGAATATATATTTAGGTGATGCCTGCAATATCACATTCGATTGTCACTTAATTCGCTTTAGACCTGATTGTTTTAAAATTATCCCGTTATTTATTCATTATAACCTTAAAACTTCTCCTGTTCGGGGTCAGCTAATTGCATGTGGAAAGACAGCAACGATGACCACTATAGGACAACGTGACGTCGGAAATATACATGTTTATCATCCTGCAATTGACGAGCAGAAGAAGATAGCGGAGGGTTTGTCGTCGGTGGATGGGTTGATTGCCGCGCAGGCGCGCAAACTCGACGCCCTCAAACTCCACAAAAAAGGACTCATGCAGCAGCTCTTCCCCGCCGCCGGAGGCGATATCCCCTCATGAGCGACTTGATTCTCTATACCACCGAAGACGGCAAAAGCCGGATCAAACTGCGCGCCGACCAGAATACAGTCTGGCTCTCCCAGCGGGAAATGGCAGAACTGTTCGACGTGAGTACAGACAATATAAGTCTCCATCTGAAGAATATTTATGATGACGGCGAGCTGATCCGGGAAGCAACTGCCGAGGAATCCTCGGTAGTTCAACTTGAGGGAGGCCGCCAAGTCCAACGCCCGCTGACACTCTATAATCTGGACGCCATTCTGGCCGTAGGCTACCGGGTGCGCTCGCCGAGGGGCGTGCAGTTCCGGCGCTGGGCGTCTACCGTCCTGAAAGAGTTCCTGCTCAAGGGCTTTACGATGGACGACGAGCGGCTGAAAAACCCGGATGGCCGCCCCGATTACTTTGACGAAATGCTGGAGCGCATCCGTGAGATCCGCGCTTCCGAAAAACGGTTTTACCAGAAGGTGCGCGATCTCTTCGCCCTCTGCAGCGATTACGACAAGACCGATGAGGCTACGCACCAGTTCTTCGCCACCGCGCAAAATATTCTCATCTACGCCGTGACCCGGCAAACCGCCGCCGAACTCGTCACCGCGCGGGCTGACCGCAACGATCCGCACTTCGGCCTTCTGCACTGGAAGGGCGACCATGTGCGCAAACAGGACATCCTGATCGCCAAAAACTATCTGAATGAAGACGAGATCGACACGCTGAACCGCTTGGTCGTGATCTTCCTCGAAACGGCGGAGTTGCGCGCCAAGAACCGTCTGGAAACCCGCATGAGTTTCTGGAAGCAGAACGTGGATCAGATCATTACGTCCAACGGCTTCCCCCTGCTCAACCACGCCGGGTCTGTCAGCCACGAGCAAATGAAGAAACAAACCTCCGCGTTGTATCTGGAATATGACCGGCAGCGAAAAATTGAGGAAGCAAAAGCCGCCGACCTTCAGGACGACGCCGAACTGAAGGCGCTGGAATCGAAAATTAAAAAACGGAAATCATAAATAGAAACAGGTAGAAATCATGACCGAACAAGACCAAAAAGAACTGGGCAAAACCCTGTGGGCAATCGCCGACCAGTTGCGCGGTGCCATGAACGCCGACGACTTCCGCGACTATATGCTGTCGTTCCTGTTTCTGCGGTATCTCTCCGACAACTATGAAGCCGCCGCCCGCAAAGAGCTTGGCCGTGACTATCCGAAGCCCGATCCCGATTCAACATCGTCGCCGCTGAACATTTGGTATAAACAGAACGCGGGCGACATCGAACAGTTTGAAGAGCAGATGCGCCGCAAAGCGCATTACGTGATCAAGCCCGAGCACCTCTGGAGCAGCATCGCCGAAATGGCGCGCACGCAGGACGGCGAACTCCTGCACCGTCTGGAAGAGGGATTCCGCTATATCGAAAACGAATCCTTTGAAAGCACCTTCCAAGGCCTGTTCTCGGAAATCAATCTGTCTTCGGATAAGCTGGGCAAGGGATACACCGAACGCAACGCCAAGCTCTGCACCATTATCACCAAGATCGCCGAAGGGATCGCCAGTTTCTCCACCAGCAGCGACGTCCTCGGCGACGCGTATGAATATCTGATCGGACAGTTCGCCGCCGGTTCTGGCAAAAAGGCTGGGGAGTTTTATACCCCGCAGCAGATCTCCAGCATCCTCTCTTCGATTGTCACGCTCGACAGTCAGGAACCGAAAACCGGCAAGAAAAAGAAACTGAACAATGTGCTCGACTTCGCGTGTGGTTCGGGATCTCTGCTTCTGAACGTCCGCAAGGAACTCGGCAACCACGGTATCGGAAAGATCTTCGGGCAGGAAAAGAACATCACCACCTATAACCTTTGTCGTATGAATATGCTGCTGCATGGGGTCAAGGACTCGGAATTTGAAATCCATCACGGCGATTCGTTATTGAATGACTGGGATGTGCTCCGCGAAGCCAACCCCGCCAAGAAACTCGAATTCGACGCCGTCGTCGCCAATCCCCCGTTCAGCTATCGGTGGGAGCCGACCGATGCGCTTGCGGAAGATTTTCGTTTCAAAAACTACGGCCTTGCTCCCAAGTCTGCCGCTGATTTTGCTTTTTTGCTGCACGGGTTTCACTTCCTCGCCAAAGAAGGTACAATGGCGATTATCCTGCCGCACGGCGTCCTGTTTCGGGGTGGTGCAGAAGAGCGTATCCGCCGCAAGCTGCTTGATGACGGCAATATCGATACCGTAATTGGCCTACCGTCCAACCTGTTTTTCTCGACAGGCATTCCTGTTTGCATTCTCGTGCTCAAGAAGTGCAAGAAGCCCGATGACGTCCTGTTTGTCAACGCCAGCGAGTATTTCGAGAAAGGCAAACGCCAGAACCGTCTTTTACCGGAGCATATCGAAAAGATTGTTTCAACATATCAGAATCGCACAGAGGAAGATCGCTACTCTCGCCGCGTGCCGATGGACGAAATTGTGTCCAATGACTACAACCTGAATATCTCGCGTTATATCAGCACGGCAGTACCTGAACCAAAAATTGATCTTCAGGCCGTGAATAAGGATTTGGTGCAAATTGAATCGGAGATATCCGAAGCAACAAAGCTGCACAATAAATTCTTAAAAGAACTCGGCTTACCATTATTACCAAGGAAATAAAGTTGTTGGGTAATTCTTATCTGTGTGAT
>QKHZ01000232.1 GCA_003249795.1 bacterium
GTTTGCACCCTCTACGCAGAACTCTAACTGCTGTTTCATGAAGGACTGCATACCCAGAGCATGAACGGAAAATATACCGATCAGAAAAGGCTTGGATATCGTTCGATGGGTAACGTTTTTGAACTTCTCACTGTTCTGTTCTAAAAACGCAATTTCCTGCGGGTGTTGATTACGCAGTGCCTCAAAACCTGCCTTTGTGTTGGGCTCTCCGTGAATGATTGTCTCAAAAAACAATTCTACAAAGAAACGAAGGTAGATGTTTTGCGTATCGAGCCTTTTCAGTGTACCTTCAAAATCCGGTTCTTTGAAATAGTGGGCTATGCTATACACATGATCTAATGCTTCATTAAGCCTTTTTAAATCGTAGTAGATGAAATCAAGCAACTGTTCGCCAATCAATACTTCATGCTGATGGCGCATCTGTTCCTGACCTTCAATCAAAACCTGCATTTGGTGTTCGGATATCCTTGCATAGTACGCCATGTAACACTCCTAAAAACGATTATCGCTATCGCATATAAACGAAAACAACTAGTCGTTAAATATGTTGTCTAAATATGTTGAAATCATATCAGTAATCACGTATTATGTCAACGCGGATAATAATATATCTAAAAACGATAGTCGTTATATAGAAGGGAGGTTACAGATCATAACTACGCAATTGCCACAATAGTGGCAAGAAAAGAACCTTGACAAAAGAATAGGAGGAACCGCCATGAACCAGAAAACATCATATGACCAACTGCCGATTATGCTCAACGCCAACACAATAGCTCAGACGCTCGGGATCTCCCGAGCGGGTGCATATGAGCTGATGCACAGCGAAGGATTCCCAACGCTGAGGATCGGAAAGCGCATGATGGTGAGCAAGGAGCGCTTCATCCAATGGATTGAACGCAGAAGCGGTGAAGCGGTATGAGCACAAAGCTGCAAACCATCGATGCTGAAACGCTGCTGGCCACGCCGCTACAGCCCGTCCCGTTCATCGTGGACGGGCTGATTCCGCGTGGTCTGCATATCCTTGCCGGTAGTCCGAAGATCGGCAAGAGCTGGCTGGTACTGTGGCTGTGCCTTAAGGTGGCGAATGGAGAGCCAGTGTGGGAACATCAAGTCAATCAATGTGGTGTGCTGTATCTTTGTCTTGAGGACACTTTTAACCGGATTCAGACCCGACTGTTCGAGATCACGGATGCGGCCCCAAGCAGCCTGCATTTTGCGGTGATGGCCGATCTGATCGGTGCTGGATTGCAGCAGCAGATTGAGTGCTTTCTGAAGCAAGAACCTGAAACAAGGCTGATCGTGATCGACACGCTGCAGCGTGTACGCGGCGCGGATGTATCGGCGAACGCTTACGCGAATGATTACCGGGACATCTGTGAACTCAAGCAGCTGGCAGACAAACACAGGGTTGCGATCCTGCTGGTACACCATCTGAGAAAGAACACGGACAAAGACCCATTTATGATGGTTTCTGGCACGACCGGGCTGACTGGTGGCGTGGATACCACATATGTCCTAGAGAAGGACAAGCGCTCCGATAATGTTGAAAAGCTGTATGTGACCGGCAGGGATGTGGAGTACATGGAGCTGTCGTTGCAGTTTGAGAACTGCGTATGGGAATGTTTCTCCAGCGAAACCGCAGAGGACGTGCGGAAGCGCGAAACCCCGGCATTCATTTTCCGGGTGGTCAGCTTTATGGCTGGAAGCGTCGAATGGCGCGGTAATGCCACGGATTTGCTGATCGAGATGGAGGATACCACAACAGCTGCTAATGCGGTGACGAAACTGCTGAATCAGCATCGCGGGATATTGGCTGATAACGGTATTGAGTACCGATACAATCGCACCGGAAAAAGCCGGTTGATTCGGCTGCGGAGTGACGGTTGTG
>QKHZ01000281.1 GCA_003249795.1 bacterium
TGGTTGGGGAGCGATTTTAGACTGCCATGAGCCAAAAGCGAGGAAAGAAATCTCCGGAGCAGATCCGCACACAACCAATAACCGGATGGAGCTCAGCGGCATCATCGAGGCGCTGCGGCTTCTGAGACGGCCATGTGAAATTACTATCGTGACTGACAGTACATATGTTGCCGATGCCTTCCGCAAAGGCTGGCTTGCTAAATGGCAGAAAAACGGGTGGCGCACGTCAACCAAAGCTCCAGTCAAAAATGAAGACCTGTGGCGGCAGATGATCGAACTCACCGATCCGCACCAGATCGAGTGGAAATGGATCAAAGGGCACGCAGGCCATCCAGAAAACGAACGGTGTGATGAGTTGGCGGTGCAAGCGCGTGAAGCGGTCGCGAAATCAAGGCGGTAAGAGAAAACGCGATTCTAAAAAATCGACAAAACAGGTTTTCACACCACAGAATCACGTTATACTGATAGTCTGTTAAAATTAGCGCGGTAGCCCCGCGCAGTCTTCAAAAGGAAACACATGCATATTCTTCCGGCAGTTGATATTAAAGGCGGCAAGGCCGTACGGCTTTTTCAGGGTGAGAAAGACAAGGAAACCGTCTATGGCGACTCGCCAGTTGAGATGGCGCTGCGCTGGGCTGAAGCCGGAGCAACGTATCTGCATGTAGTTGACCTTGACGGAGCCTTCGATAGCGTCAGTGAAAACGAAAAGCATATTGCAGAAATTGTGAAAGCCCTGTCGATTCCGGTCGAAGTCGGCGGAGGTATCCGCACGCTCGAAAAAGCCAAACGCCTCGTCGACTGCGGAGTTGACCGCGTCATCATCGGCACCAAAGCGCTCGAAAGCCGCGCGTTTCTGAATGAGCTTCTGGAAAAACTTCCCGGCAAAGTCAATGTCGGTGTTGACGCACGTGACGGGTATGTCGCGGTCAAAGGCTGGACAGAAACAAGCACCACACCGGCAGACGAATTTTTGGCATCCCTTTCCGGCTCTGGAGTTGCCGCAATTATTTATACAGACATCTCCCGCGACGGCGCACTGCAGGGAGCCAATGTCGAGGCGATGAAAATAGCGACCGAAGCGACGGACGTTCCGATCATCGCATCCGGCGGCGTCACCAGCCCTGAGGACATTCAGGCACTTTCCAAGCTGCCGCTGTTCGGCATTATCGTCGGCAAAGCGCTGTATGACGGCCACATGACGCTTCCACAGGCCATGGATGCGCTCAAGGCATAAGCGATAGCAAAGCAGTAACACAAACACACTTGAACCACCAGTTACACCATGACCAATCCCTTCTGGGCAGAAAGGAATCTCATGCGTAACACATGGCAATGTCCGAGTTGCAATCAGACGTTTTCGGATGGCACAGTCATTTGCACAGACTGCGGCATCCATCTTCCCAGCGGCAAGCCCGTCAGCGAACTGAATCTATCGCCACAGGAACCGCCGCAGGATCAAAACGACGCTGCCGCAAACACGGCCGATGATGAGCCGGAGGAAAACGCTGTTAATCCGGTTCTGCAAATGCTACAGGAATATCTACCGGGACTCTTCAGTATCAAACTGCTTGTCCTCTCGCTCGTCACCCTCGCACTGGCTGTCACGGCAGGCATACTCGGACTTTTCGTCCTGTCGATGGGCGCGATGATGGCAGGAATTTCACTAATTGCCTCGGGTTTTGTTCTCTACGCGCATACAGTCGCATGGATACAATGCGGCTATTTCGGATGGTTGGCATCCCTGCTTGTCGATTATGAGGGCAAGCGCTGGGCAATCTTCTTTTTCTTCGTTTTCGGGCCGGTACTCGCGGGCATGATGGTCATGGGATATATTGGCAGCAGTCAAGCCGCATAACATCGGATGATGAACTCAGAACAACGAGTCTTCATCACTCTCGAAATCATGAATTGAAAGCGCAACGTGCCGCTCCCAGTCCTTTGAAGTCTGCGGAAAATCGATCCGCTGGTGAGCGCCACGGCTCTCGGTGCGTATGTACGCGGCCTTTGCAATCACATTCGCAAGCGTCAGCATGTTCTGCACTTCATACCCGCGCGGGTGCTGGAACTGTTCGTTCATCACATATTTTGCCCAGCGCGCAATCGTCTGCATCGCATTTTCGAGTTGGCCTTCGTTGCGAAAAACACCAAGATCGCGCCACGTCAGCGATTTAAGCGACATGACAGTATCATCAAGATCCAGGGGCGCAACACGCTCTGCATGACTGCGCAGCATCTTGATCACAGGCATGACTCTGGCTTTTGATTCTTTTGCACAAGCAACCGCATTCACACCGGCTCTGTGCCCAAACACGATTCCCTCAAGCAACGAGTTCGACGCCAGCCGGTTAGCGCCATGCACACCGGTACACGCGACCTCGCCTGCAGCGAACAACCGCGCGACTGTCGTCTTTGCATCCAGATCCGTCTGCACGCCGCCCATCATGTAATGCGCCGCTGGCCGCACAGGCACGAGCTCGCGGTCGATATCAATATTGAAATCCTTGCAGATCATCTTGATATTCGGGAACCGACGCGAGGTCAACTCTTCGCCCAGATGCCTTAAATCGAGAAACACGTGCGTACTTCCCGTTTCATGCATCTCGCGCAGGATGGAGCGACTGACAACATCACGCGGCGCAAGCTCGCCCTGCTCTGCATATTTATTCATGAACCGCTCGCCGCGACAGTTGAGCAGATACGCCCCTTCTCCGCGGACCGACTCACTAATCAGAAAACGCGGGGCACCTGCCACGTACAGCGTCGTCGGGTGGAACTGGACAAACTCCATATCCTCAAGCACCGCCCCCGCACGAAAACATATCGCGTAGCCGTCACCGGTAGCGACGTCCGGATTTGTCGTCTCACGATAGAGCCGCCCCAAGCCGCCTGTTGCCACAACCGTTGCACCTGTTTCAACCTGAAGAAGACGGCCGTATGAACGGTCCTGAAGAAGCGCACCGAAGCACTCGTTTTCCTGATGAAGCAGGTCGATCGTGAAATAGCCTTCCTGAATCCGGATATTCCGGTGCTGCCTGACTTTATCCATCAACGTATTGACAATCGCGCGCCCAGTTGCGTCGCCATCGGCGTGCAGAATCCGGCGGCATGAGTGCGCCCCCTCCATTGTCGTTGCGATGTGCCCGTCTTCGCGGTCAAACGGAGTGCCCCAATCGATCAATTCGCGGCAGCGTTCAATCCCTTCACTGACAAGCAAACCCACCGCATCTTTCTTGCAGATGCCCTGCCCCGCAGCCAGCGTATCATTCACATGCATCTCAACAGAATCGTCATCATTCAGCGCGGCTGCAATCCCTCCCTGTGCATAACGGGAAGCGCTTTCCGCAAGCTCCGATTTCGTAACCAGCATTACCTGCGAGGTCTCAGCCGCAGCAAGTGCCGCAGACAGCCCTGCAACACCGCTACCGATCACCAGAACATCAGTCTTGATTGACGGCACCATACTCAGGTCTGTCGAAACCAGAAAACGCTTTTGCGCAGGCATATTCATTCTTTCATTTTCCAAAGATGACGCCGCAATTTTTAATCACACGCACGCAAACGAAAATTTAACGGGCGATTTCATCCAACGACGGAATCGTATCCGGAAAATCACGGGCAACTCCGTCCTTCTTCGCCGCCGCAAGCACAGCGGCCGCAACAGCCGGAGCGACCCGTGCGTCAAACGGCGACGGGATAATATAATCCGGCTGCAGGTCATCACCGACCATCCCCGCAATCGCATGTGCCGCCGCCAGCTTCATGTTCTCGGTTATCGCTGAGGCGTGGCAGTCAAGCGCGCCGCGGAAGATGCCGGGAAACGCCAGAACGTTATTAATCTGGTTCGGATAATCCGAGCGGCCTGTAGCCATCACAGCAACGTGCGGGCCTGCGATTTCCGGCATGATCTCCGGCACCGGATTCGACATCGCAAACAGGATGGGATCCTTTGCCATCGACTTGACGTCGTCCTCGGTTAACAGCCCCGGCCCCGACAACCCCAGAAACAGGTCCGCACCGCAAAGCACTTCCTGCAGCGTTCCTTTCAGGCCGTTGGGGTTTGTATTTTCCGCGTACCAGTCTTTCATGCTGTTCATGTTTTCGGTGCGGCCTTTGTAGATCGCGCCTTTGCGGTCACAGCCGATGATATTGCGCACACCCAGCCCCATCAGCATTTTTGTGCAGGCAACACCGGCAGCGCCGACGCCGCAGACAACTGCCTTCAGATCTTCGGCTTTTTTACCAACAATTTTTAGAGCGTTGATGAGTGCCGCCGTCGTGACAACCGCGGTGCCGTGCTGGTCGTCATGAAACACAGGAATATCCATCTCCGCCTTGAGGCGTTCTTCAATTTCAAAACAACGCGGTGCCGAGATATCTTCAAGATTGATCCCGCCGAAAGTCGGCTCAAGCTGTTTAACAAGTTTGATGATTTCTTCCGTATCCGTTGTCGAAACGCAAATCGGAAACGCATCGACATTCCCGAATTCCTTAAACAGCAGCGCCTTTCCTTCCATCACCGGCATCGCGGCTTCCGCACCGATATCGCCTAGACCAAGCACCGCAGTGCCGTCAGACACAACCGCGACGGTATTGCGTTTGCAGGTCAGCGTATAGGCCAGTTCCGGCTTGTCATGCACCGCCATGCAGATCCGGCCGACACCCGGAGTATACGCAATCGACAAGTCCGCAGCGGTCTTCAGCGGACGAAGCGCGGCAATCTCCATTTTTCCGCCGAAGTGCGCATCATATACGCGCTCTGCGACCTCATTCACGGTAACATTTGCCACGGAGGCAACTGCCGCGGCGACTTCTTTCTCATGTTCAAGATTCCGGCAGAAGACAACGATGGCATACACTGTCGCCACGCGGTCTGCCTTGACCGTCTCGACCGAATTAATCTGGCCACCGACAGCGCTAACAGCAGCGATCACAGAGGCGAGTCCATCCGAATAAGGTTTTTCCTGAATCTGCAGGCGGAGACTGAAACTTGCACCGGGATTGGTTTTCATTGCGTTCCTTTTCTATTCTCTATGAAATAAAACCATTAACGTTTAATCTGTCTACAATACCGCGTTCGTGCCTAAAGTCCTTACCAATGAAAACACGCCCGCAAACAGCTTCGGGCGTGTGGTTCACTTTTGGATTCCCCGTTTCATGGCAGGACTTCGTTCTTATGCGTGGACAGCCACATCCATCGACACCGTAATGTCCTGACGGGCAACAACCGTCTCGGCCTCGACTGCCTCAACCGGCACATGCAGTTTGCCGTCGCGGATCACACAACTGACGCAGAACGTTCCGTCAGGATTTGGGTTGATAATCTGGCCACCGATCCGGACGCGCTTGCCAGCCTTGACCCGACCACGCAGAATCAGCTCCGCTTCAAGCTCAACACCAGCTTCTTCCAGAGACGACAGGAGATTGCGCGTCTTCTTGCCGGACAAGACAATGCGTTTTTTCTCTTCACGCGCGATGCTCAGTTCCTGCGCCTCAGCTTTCAGCTCAGCAGCACGCACTTTCGCCGCTGATTCAGCCGCTTTCCGGGCCGCATAGTTTTCAATAATCGCTTTGGTCAGGCGCGTAACATCATCATTCGTATCCGCGACAAACACCATCGGCGGATTTTGCAGCGCTTCGCGTTTTTCTACAGGCGCAGCCGCAACATTCGCAACGTTCGTTTTTCCGTTGCCTTTCGGCTTATCCAGACGCACGGCGAAGATTTCCGGTAGCTGGCCTTTAGCAACTTCCGCAGCAATCCGCGAAGATTCCTGTTTTTTCATCCGTGCCTGACGGCTTGCGTATTCCGCTTCCAGAAGCGTATTGTCACGACGAGCAATCACCGGAACATTACGCAGGGCGCGCGGTCCTTCTGTACGGAAACGGCGGTACAGGGTCCGAACCGTGCGTTCTGCCTCGATATCACGCAGCGGCCAGTCGGGTGAGTCCGGCGTCAGAATCGTCGCCTGCGAAACTTTCCGTTCGACCGGTGTGTACAGGTTATTGCGCAGCAGATCGGTCTGCGCGTGCATGGTATAAAAATTCTCAACCCCGGCGTAGTCCGACGGCACATGCACCGGGCGGCTTGCAGCCAGCGGCAAAAAGACACCGTCGCGGCGACGCAAACCGAATTCAACACGGTAATCGCGGTTGGCTGCCCAAAGCTCTGCGTAGCGCGCGTGTTCATCCAGCGCCACGTCGACATCAAAACTGTGATGCCAGCGGCTTTCGCCTTCGGGGATGTCAGTTACATCATAAAAACGCAGCGCCATCGACTCGCCGGTATCGGCAAGGTCACGCGCAACAATCGAGCGGGTCGATTGCGGCAAGCTCCAGTAGACATGAACTTTCTTCGGCGCCGAAGCCATCACGCAGATATACGCATGATCGCGGATCGGGCGGATATCAACGCCACCGAGGTTATCGATCAAATCGCGCAGCCGTTCCTGAGAAACCGGCGCGTATGCCGCCATCGGAACCGAAGCATTGCTGCGCAGGCAGGCAATGGCAAGATCCGACATGCTGCGGGTAATTCCGTGGGCAGGAGAGAATGTGCCGACGGTCCCGTCCTTCAGGATAGGATAGCGTGTACGGATGCGCTGGCGCAGGCGATCCATGCGTCCGGCCACCAATCTGTCAGCGACTGTTTTCGAAAGGACTCTGTTCACCGTCCAACTCCCATGCGACAAAACAGCGGAACTCATTTGCCTGCAGGCCGGTCATACCGCCATTCCAGACGGCAGTCCTGACACTTCAAAGCATTGAGTACATTATAATAGCTTGTGTATCCAGTGCAAGTGTCTGATTTGGCAATTGTCATTTCATCATGGATATGCGCATGTTCATGACAAACCGCCCGTCCGCAGGCTGCACACACGCCCCGCGCTTCATTATCGCAAAACCAGCACTTCATTCTGCCACCCCCTTTTACCGATTTCCGCGCGCCGTCCCCGCACGCAGTTTTCACCCTATATCTTGCATTATCTTATAGATAGAAATTTTTACAAGGTTCTTTTTTGCAAAAATTTCATCAAAACGACCTGCCATCTTACGCCGTGACGCTACGGCCATATGTTCCGGCATCAACCCCGCGGTACAGACTCAGCGTCCGGTCTGCAGCGTGCGTCCACAAAAATGCCTCTTCCAAAGCCGAACGGCCGTTAGCGCCCATCCACCTGAGATTATCAAAATTCTCCAGAAGCGCACGGATCGATGCGGCCACCTGATCCGGAGCGGCAAAGCAACTCATTCCATTGACATGATTTAGAATATATTCCTCCGGAGCGCTTCCGTGGGTAACGACT
>QKHZ01000003.1 GCA_003249795.1 bacterium
GAGAGCACAGCTGTAAGGTTTCGTGCCGCCCCTTTCGACTCTTTCCGGATTTATACTCCACCGGGCAAGGGACGCCATTATGAAATTCCACGATGTCCGCCTTGCCCACCAAACCAAGCCGCTTGCTCCAAATGGGCAACGCCCGCTCGATACGCATGCCCCTCTGGGTTTCACCGCCGACCTCGTCCACATGCTCATGAACATCCCGGCCACGCATGGTGTAGATGTTCTCGTCCCAAACCTGCTCGATATGGATAAGAGCGCATTGACGCGGACAATAGCTGTAATGCTCCAAAGCGGAAAGCATGACGGGGTCGATGATTTCATCGATCATGTTTCTTTTGTCCCCCTACTGGCCAAAAATGATAATGAAAACATTTTCGCAGAGGATAATTCATCCGGGGGACATTCCCCCGGATGAACCCACAGATAAAAAAATTAATAAACTGCTTGGTCCGGCCAAATCTTGACTTCAATCCCAGACGGCAATTGATCCTTATTCACTGCGATCAGATAGTCGTCCTTGCTGCGAGGCAAGTCAGTTTTTTTTGTTACGGTTACCCGGTCAAACAGTCTGCCTGAAAGCTCGTTACCCAAGTGGTTGGAATGTTTGAAAATGACCAGTTTGCGGGGGTTCATCTCACCGCGTGCTGCTGCCCTGTCGTGCTCGAAAGCATTGATGAGAGATTTCCAGAGAAGCTTCAGATCTTCTTCGGAAAATTTTGTCTTTGCCGCATCGGCAGCGGAGACAAAACCGTGCATACGATACATAGCATAAGGTACAGTTGATTTGCGTCCGAACGTTGAAGCAAACTCCCGGCTTTCCTGTTTTTTTGCATCGTCTTCAGTCGTAACCGCACACCTTGTGATGGAATGTTCTGCCTGGTATATACGATCTTCCGAACGCGAGAACGTAAACTGCACAGGGCCGCGAACGGTTCCAGCACCTTTTTCGCCAGTAGCCAGAACGGCACCGAACGTTCTTATGTCATAATACCTGTCAGCCAAACTTCCCTGACGTTCAGGAATGTTACTACCAGAGGCTGAATTTATAACCGAATTCAACACTTGTCCTTGGCGAATGAATATGTCAAAACGATCTTCAGGGTCATACTTATCAACCTGTTTTGATTTTTCCAGCATCACATAGTTCCTGATTTTGCGTTTGATACAGACATCCGTCACCAATCCTCTTTGATCTTCAGCATCAGCCCTTGGAAGGTTAACTTGATCGGGGTCACCATTGGGATTGCCGTCTTTAACGTCGAAGAAAAATACGAAATCATAGCGGTTTTTGATTGCTTCGCTCATAGCCATTCTCCTTTATTTGTTGTTTAATCCTGCAAACTGAGCTTGTTTTTGATGGTAATAGCCAATGGCGAATTGTCCCTGTTCTTCCAGAAGAAACTGTTGGGGAAACATTAAGATGTCGATTTCCCTGCATAATTCCTGAAGTTCTTTGTCAAGATTGACAGCCGTTCCGGGTTGTTCGCTCTTCAGCTTGGTCAGGTGCTTTGAATTCAGGTTGAATAATCTGCCGAATGCTGCTGCCGGTGTTGTCATGGCATAAGTGAAATACTTCTCCCTGATTCCAGCGTTCCTGTCTCCAAGCGCCTTGTATTGGATTTGTTCCAGCTTTGCGAAAATCTGACCGCAAACATAGGCTATCGGCTTTTTTCCTTGAACACAGTTTTCCATAATTATTGAACCTCCTCCCTTTGTATTTCGTATCAAAATCAGTTTAATAAGAGCAGCACGTTCAGTACTCACATCATAACGCGCTCGCTGGAGTGCCTTTGACAGAACCCAGGTCGGTATTGATGCATTGTGCAAAGCGGCTTTCCAGAGTGCGACGGCAACCCGTGCTGTTGCGGGATCATCTTTGTCATATTCATATGTGCCGTCGCTCTTCATTCGCTGCCGTTGGCAACTCCGCGCCAATGAGTACAGTGGAGCGTAACTGGTTTTGATCTTTTTCAAATCAGTGTCATATTTTCCGATGGCAATGTCTTTGAACCACTGTGCAATAGAAGCCCTGAATTCGCCAAGACTGGTTTCGATCCAGTCCCGCACGGCAATGCGTGCCGCCGCACCGGACAGAGTGCAGGAATAGAAACGCTCCAATTCAAGATAGCGGTGACCGGTTGCATTTCCTGCTGCCAGCGACTCAATCATTACCGCAACCTCATCGGCAGATGGCGCGTCGAGAAGATCAATCTCATCCAACGATTGATTGTTGCGGGTCCAAAACACCATGGCAGTATCTGAACCAAAGTTTTTCCGGTTGGTATAACGGAACTGCGGTTTTAATTTCCCTTTTTTGTCTGTAACCTGAACTTCATTGCCTGAACAAAGCAACCAGTTCAGTCCTTCAACGTAGGTTTTTGCACAGTTAGTGCAAATTCCTGAGTTTTCGTTTCCTTGCAACCCATAAGACTCAAAGGGTGGAACGTTGTAAGATACTAAGGCACAACCACTTTGCTGACCATCGGGGACTTTCTTAATCATCCCATGTGGAATATCTCCGACCGGATAATCACTTTTTCCACAGACAGAACATTTTGTAGCACGGCTTTCTAACTGTTCTTTCTGTGCAGCTTCATATTTATCTATAACTTCCTGTAGCACGGTTGGTTTCTCATGTATCCGTAAGGATTCGGAATGGACTCTGAAACCAATGTTGCCGGATAATTTTTTTTTCATCTTCTTGTCATCCGTCGCTACAAGCATCTCAAACGCTGCCAAGGCGGCACTTATTCCGGTTTCCTTGTTTTCGTAGAATGCGTTCACCGGAGAAAGCACCTCCATTGCCTTGTACTGCCCCACTTTCTCAAGAAACAGTTGATGTTTCTTTTTCGATGCATCACCGCCAAAGCAAAGTACCTCTTCCGGTTTGTCCAGCAATAGCCGGGCTTTTCCCTTTTTTGCGGAAATAGCTTCTGCCGGTGTCAGCTTCTCATCAATCAACTGAAGTCCATGAAATGTTCCGTCTGGCATGATGACCAGCTCCATCGAAATCGGTTCTTCCTTCAACGCGTCATGAACCCAGGCATCATCAGCCTTACCAGCCCTCAAAGTCTTACCAAGTTCACTCAACTCCTTTATCATGATTCATCCTCCTCTTCCTGCCGATTAAACTTATAGATGGCAGAGGACACTTCGCTATCAATCGACGGCTGGATATGAGATGAGTGCATCATTTGGTCATTTTCCGGAACCTCGCAATTCAGTATGCCGTTATGGAGGGCAGCCTCAAAAAAGAGCGGTTGCGGCTTGCCTACTTCGTCGTAAAAAATGTCAAACAGCATGCTGCCAATAGGAATAGTTTCCTGAATTGGCTGGTCGTTCTCTTCCGGCGGCATGAATTCGGCGGAGAACTCGCGGGTTCCCAGGTACGGCCTGCGCCAGCACTGCCCCTTTTTGACTCTCCGGGGGAAAATACCCTCTTTTTTCTCTGTCATGCCGACGTATTTTTCATACATTCGCTTGTCGGCGGCATTCTTCATAAAAATCGACGCCTCGATAATGTAAGCTACATCCCGCAAAATGACGCTATTGCGTTGCGCACGTTTTTCCTCGATGACAATCGGATTTTTCCCCTGCTTGGAATTAATTTCATTCCGCTTGACGGAAATGAACCGCACCGGATTAAGCACGATAATCCGCCTGACATACCATTGAAACTCCGGTTTCCAGAGGATCGAATCCAGCACGCCACGCGCTGCCGACGGTGTCATGCAGGGGTAGGTCATTCTCTCCACCTTTAAATCTGGTCTGGTGAAGCAGGCATAGTCCCCTGCCACCTTCACTCGTACTACTCGATCATCGAGCATATGCGCCTCCTTGATCACACCACATATTTGTCCACCTCCATTGGAGCCACGGAAATTCCCGTAGCTGCATTATAATTGCCATACCAGACTTTGAAGCCATGCGATGACGTTTTAATTTCCTCCACATTTTTATAAATGAAGTTTGCGTATGCCTGTACCGTAAATGGCTGCATGGCACGATAATCGTCACGCGAGAGGAACTTTTTGTCTTGCAGCTTGTGCAGTAACTGCCTGCTCTTGTCGTTGTAGTTGTAGATGAACAGCCCCTCGGAGTGATCATCCAGATAGCGGTAGCTGTCATTTACCGTCTCGAAATTGAAGGCCTTCCTAGCTTCATTGATGGCCTGCTGTTGTGATTGATCAATGTACAGGTTAAAAACACTGGCGTAATACTTCTCAAAGACGTTGTGGCCGTAGAGCTGTTCAATGTCATTTTGTAGCAGTTCCGCTGCATACCCGGCGCAGGCTTGATATGTTTTGTTGGGATATCGTGCTCCCTCCAACAGGAACAGATAGACATTGCCGAGTCTGCCGTACTGGTTCAGCAGCCCCTCACGATTGCAACGCCCGGCGGATTGAATGATTGCCTCCAACGGTGCTAGCGCCCGGAATACTAGAGGGAAGTCAAAGTCAACCCCGGCTTCAATTAATTGCGTTGATGCCACAAGGATTTTCTTTTTCGCCGCCAGATTATCCCGAATCTGCTGAATCGTCGCCTTTCTGTGATCCGGACACATGGCGGTTGACAAGTGATATTGTGCATCCCAGGCATCACCGGATTGCATGAGGGTGAAAAAGTCCAATGCATCCTTCTTGGTGTTGAAAATAACCAAAGCTGCTTCATTGTGTTCAATGAGCGCATCCTTCAGTCGGGTAAACGAAATTGGGGTCAACTCGTCCAGCAAGTGGTAAATAACTCGTTTGGTCTTATCGTAAAGGATGCCCGGTTCTTCAATAAGTGGCGTAATTGCGGTAATACCGTCAAACCCAGCACGTTTTTCATAAGCAGGCTGAGTGGCGGTACAGAAAAGAAAAGACGTTCTCATCACGGCTTGCACGTCATTCAGCATCCCAAGGGTAGGCAAAATGATTTCCTTTGGGATGGTTTGTGCCTCGTCAAAGATAACAATCGATTCGGCAATGTTGTGATTTTTACGGCACTTGGAGGGTCTGTTGCTGAACAGCGACTCGAAAAACTGTACTGTCGTGGTGACGATGACAGGAAAATCCCAATTCTCGCAGGCAAGCAGCTTTCTTTTTTGCTCGGTAGAATAATCCTCGTTCCTGTCTATGGCCGAATTATGCCCCTCGTTGTAGCTGGAGTGGTGTTCGAGAATCCATTCCTCGCCAAAAATTCTTTTTAGCTCGCGGGCTGTCTGGTCAATGATACTGATATACGGTAGGACAATGATGATACGCTTCAGCTTATTGTGTTGCGCATGCCGCAATGCCCAGGCTAGTGAGGTTAATGTTTTCCCCATGCCGGTGGGCAAGGCTAAAGAATAGCAGCCGGTGTCGAAGGATGCTTTGGCAACCGCCTCTAGACGGACTTTATTGCGTAGTTCGTTGATTTCACTATCTTTTGATTTAGCGGCAAACTCTTCTTCCAGCCTTTTCAGCATGAAATCAATCGGCAACGGCCGGGTAGGACGACTTGCGGATTTTTCCGCATCAAAATGAGCTTCGGTTGAAAGCCAGTCGCTGTCAGTCAGGGCGCTAAAAAGATAGCGGATGAAAAGCTCCCTCTTAAAGCCATCGACAAATTTTGTTTGCGGCAACGCAAGCGTGGTTTCATCAAAACCAAGATCGGCAACAAATGAACTTCTTACGTCTTCAAAACCGGGCTCATCGTCATGCACTATTTCATTTGTGTCATTTTGCCAAACTACTCGATCCGGCAATCCCTTATGATGACCATCTATCGCTATTGAAACATCATTGATTTTGAATTTACGCGCATAGCCGGCGCCCCACTTGGCATGCGGCACACTGCCACGCCTCCCGCCATGATCCAGATAATCTTGAAAAGCAGACTGATATTTACCGAAATCATGGATCAAGCCAGACAGACGAAACAGCGGTTTGTACTCCTCTTGGCAGGCAAAGGACTCTGCATACAGTGCTGTTTCAAATAGATGTTTTGAAAGATGGTGTTTTTCGTTGCTGTTGTTTTCAGAATGCGCGTAAAACTCATCCATTTTATTCCCTCCTAACATGGTGCTGCCAATTTTACCCCACCACTGCGACAAAATAAGTCACACACTTCCCATCATCCAAAAAAATTCACATCATCGAACGGGGTTCAGAGATTGGGTTCGGCAAGAGACTCCCCCTACGGGTGATCATTAGACGGCTTTTCGCGGTCGAGATCCTGTCGATAATGTATTGTCCGCTTACCATTTCTTGAGATCCTCCAAGATGGAATATGTAATGTGTCACTCCAGCTAATCTCAAGTTTTGGACCAGACCATCAACGTATTTGTACACGTTTAAGATTTTCAACTTTTCATACGTTGTTACAGGTTTCCGGAATTTTCCGTTTTTTTAGTAACTTGTTAGGAAAAGTTAGCCGTTTATGTATAATTCTCTCGGACGTAGACCCTCATCCGTTTAAAGGTTTTATTTTTCACCCCCCCCCTTATGGCTAGATATAGAAAAAAGTTCAAAAATGAAACTTTTTAAGAGCAGAAATTCGTTCTACAGGTTCATTTCAGCCAGCCAGCCAGACAAACAAAATGAATAATCAATATCCTCACCAGCTCCAGACTGGATGGTTATCTATAAAAAGGTAACGTCCACATTACTCCAAAGGGAAAACGGTTCGATTGCCCTAACTATCTGTTTTGGCCATATTAATGTCGCAAAACAGGAGTTGTTCTTTCAGTAACCTTGACGTTACTTCAATCCGTCTTTCCTTCTTTTTGAGTAACGTCTGCGTTACTGGTTGAAGTAACGTTTGCATCACCTACGTTTTTCATTGCATGTAGTTTCCGGAAGCCTATCCCGCGTCGGGTGTCTTTCTCTCGTTCCTTGTGGACAAATTTTTTTGTACCCCAATCCCTCCACCTGAAAGAAATGGCATAAAGAGTTTTATCTCCCTTTCTTCCGCCGCAGCCGTTATGGGCGATATCGATAAATCCCCGTTCAATAAGAATATCTCTATTCCGGCAAAAGGCTGGCCGTGTTATGCCCTTCTTTTCAGCTTCGCTGAAGCAATAGGTAATTTCCCCGTTATTTGCGATATACCAACTCGGTGCCTTTTTGGTGCCACCCTTTTCCATCCGTCGCTTCAGCATGAAATCCAACAAAATAATTATGGCTGTGCCGTGGCTTGCGAGCGATCGAAAGGCTTTGGATCTGA